>CAYTLZ010000008.1:0-23566 GCA_964438785.1 uncultured Actinomycetota bacterium
ACGTCGACCAGAACACGTCGGGGGCGACGCCCGTGCCGGGCAGGACCTCGTCGTCCACGAACGCCTTGAGGTTGGCCGCGACCGTGAGGCCGGCGGCCTGTTCGGTCGCCTGTGAGCTGGTGTTCGCCGTCATCGTGTCGCCTCTCGTGATCGCCGTGCGCCCCGTGGGCGCAGCGGTCGTCGGACTTCGGTGGATGGGAAGGTGGTGGCAAGGTGTCGACCCGCCCGGGACCGGTCGACCGGGAGGATCGTGGGCCGTGTCGTGGTCCGCGCCCTAGGCTCGGGTCGCAGTCGTCCGTGGGATCGGGGCCGGATCCCCGCAGCTGGAGGAGTGACACGATGGCGGGGCGAGGTGCCAGCGTGCAGTCGGTGGAACGCGCACTCGACGTGCTCGAAGTGCTCGCCGCCGCCGGTCACGAGATGGGTGTCAGCGAACTCGGGCAGGCCACCGGCCTGCCCTACGCGACCATCCACCGGCTGGCGGCCACGTTGCTGCAACGCGGCTACCTCCATCAGGATGCGCGGACGCGCAAGTACGTCCTCGGCTCCCGGCTCGTCCGGCTCGGGTCGTCCGCCGGCCACATGATGGGCAGCGGGGCCCGGCCCTATCTGGAACGGCTGGTCGAGTTGACCGGCGAGACCGCGAACCTCGCACTGCTCGAGGACGGCTACGTCGTCTACGTGGCGCAGGCCCCGTCGCGCCACATGGTGCGCACCTTCACGGAGGTCGGCAACCGCGTGTCGCCGCACAGCACCGCCGTCGGCAAGGTGCTGCTCGGGCAGCAGCCGCCGAGTGTGGTGACCCGCATCGTGTCGCGGGTCGGTCTGGTCGCTGCCACGCCCAACACCCTCACCGATCCGGTGGTCCTGCTCGAGGAGGTCGAGCGGGTCCGCGAACGCGGCTACGCCCTCGACCTCGAGGAACAGGCGCAGGGGGTCACCTGCGTGGCGGTCCCCCTCGTCGCCGCCACCGGGCCGGTCGCCGCCATCTCCGTGTCGGGTCCGACCGCGCGGATGGGCGAGGAACGCTTCGACGAACTGGTGGGGCACCTGCGCACCGTCGCCGCCGAGTTCGCCGCGGGTCTCGACGCGGCGAGTGGCACCGACGAGCTCGAGGACACGGGCAAGGCGACGTGAGTCGACGGGCGTCGTCGTCGACCGGCGGCCCATGACATGGCCGTCATCCATCGGCGAGCGACGCCATCGCGCGGTCGACCCCGCCGCTGGTGATGGGGACACCGGCGATCTGCAGGGCGGACTCGACCCCGGCCAGGGTGCCGGCCAGGGTGAGTTCGTTGATCTCCCCGAGGTGGCCGATGCGGAACACGCGGCCCTTCACCTTGGACAGGCCTGCGCCGAGTGACAGATCGAACCGGTCGAGGGCGATCTGCCGCAGGGCGTCGGCGTCGTGCCCGTCGGGCATCAGCACCGCGGTGAGGACGCTCGAGCGCTCGTCGGGGACGGTGGCGAGCAGTTCCAGGCCCCAGTGTTCGACCGCTCGTCGGGTCGCCTCGGCATGCCGGTCGTGACGGGCGAAGACCTGCTCCAACCCCTCCTCGAGCAGCATGTCGATGGCCACGTCGAGCCCGTAGAGCAGGTTGGTCGCCGGGGTGTAGGGGTAGAAGCCGCTGGCATTGGGGCCCAGCATGTCCTCCCAGTCCCAGTACGAGCGGGGCAGGCGGGCATCGGCCGCGGCCGCGCGGGCCTTGGCGCTGACCGCGTTGAAGCCGAGTCCCGGCGGCAGCATCAGCCCCTTCTGCGAGCCACAGACCGTGACGTCGATCCCCCACTCGTCATGGCGGTAGTCGATCGATCCCAGCGAGGAGATGGTGTCGACCAGCAGCAGCGCGTCGGTGCCGACCTCGTCCATGGCCGCCCGGACCGCGGGGATGTCACTGGTCACGCCGGTCGAGGTCTCGTTGTGCACCACGGCCACGGCCCGGAAGCGGCCGGGATCGGCGGCCAGCGCCTCGCGGATGCGGTCTGCGTCCACCCCGGTGCGCCAGTCGCCCTCGAGGAAGGTCACCTCGACACCCAGGCGACGGGCCATCTGTGCCCACAGGGTGGCGAAATGACCGGTCTCGTACATCAGGACCTCGTCACCCGCCGAGAGGGTGTTGACCAGCGCGGCCTCCCAGGCCCCGGTGCCCGACGAGGGGTAGATGACCACCGGCTCGCTGGTCTGGAAGACCGCGCGGATGCGGTCCAGCACGCGCGAGGACAGCGCCGCGAACGTCGGTCCACGATGATCGATGGTCTGGTGCGCCATCGCGTGCAGGACCCGCTCGGGCACGCTGCTGGGACCTGGGATCTGGAGGAAGTGGCGACCGGCCCGCATGGGGATCCTTCCGGGAAGTGTTTCTCGCTTGGTGGATACACGAATCCGTCGAATGGAACCGTAGGCGGCGGGTCAGGGAGGGGCAAGACCGCCGCCCAGGCTTGCCGCCGTGTGGCGGGAGTCCGTACGCTCTCCCGGCTGGCAGTGACAAATTTCCGCGTGGTGGATACCCAGGAGCCTCTTCGTGACCGACATGCTCGACTCCCCCGCCCCGGTTCGCGAACAACGCCGGGACCTGGCCGCCGATCTGGCGAAGGTCGTCGAGGGCGAGGTGAAGTTCGACGCCTACACCCGACATCTCTACGCCACCGACGCGAGCATGTACACCATCGAGCCGCTGGGCGTGGTCCATCCCCGGTCCGCCGATGACGTGATCGCCGCGGTCACCGTCGCGGCCGAGCACGGGGTGCCGGTCCTGCCGCGTGGTGCCGGCACCAGTCACTGCGGGCAGACGGTCGGTGCGGCGGTCGTGCTGGACTTCTCCCGCCACCTGCACCGCATCGAGGTCGACGCCGAGGCCGGCGTCGCCCGCGTCCAGCCGGGCGCGGTCCAGGACGACCTCAACCGCGCCGCCGCGCCCCACGGGCTGTGGTTCGCCCCGGACACGTCCACCTCGAACCGGGCCACACTGGGCGGGATGATCGGCAACAACTCGTGCGGGTCACGTTCCGCGCACTACGGCATGACCATCGACCACGTCCGTGAACTCGACGTGGTCTTCGCCGATGCCAGCACCGCACGCCTCGGTCCGGCCGACCCCCAGCAGGTGATCGACCGGGGCCGTCGCAGCGGGTTGGAGGGTCGGCTGTACCGCGAACTGCCGGGTCTGGTCGACGCCCATCGCGATGCCATCGCCGAGCACATGCCCGAGTTCTGGCGTCGCGCCGGCGGTTACCGCCTCGACCGGTTGGCGGCGGACGGACCGCTCGACCTCGCCCGGTTCGTCGTCGGCTCGGAGGGCACGCTGCTCACGGTCACGGAGGCCGAGGTCGATCTCGTCCCGCTGCCGAAGGCCATCGTGCAGCTGGTCGGTCACTTCACCTCGACCCAGCGCGCGATCGACGCGACCATGGACGCGATGGAGGCCGGCGCGGCCGGTATCGAACTCGTGGACCGGTTCATCCTCGACCTGGCCCGCCACTCGCCGGAACACGGTCACCTCGTGCGCTTCCTCGAGGGTGACCCCGACGCCCTGCTGGTCGTCGAGTTCTACGGCGACACCCCCGCCCAGGCGCAGGCCGCCGCCGATGTGCTGCAGAAGCAGTGGTCCGCGCACGGCCACGGCTACGCGGTCCTGACCGCCGCGAGCACGACCCAGCAGCAGCAGGTCCGGGCGCTGCGCAAGGCCGGGCTGGGGC
The DNA here is from genome assembly GCA_964438785.1 of uncultured Actinomycetota bacterium. Lineage (GTDB taxonomy): Bacteria > Actinomycetota > Nitriliruptoria > Nitriliruptorales > Nitriliruptoraceae > PWLR01. Next base: position 3,697 of record CAYTLZ010000008.1, read on the forward strand.
TGCTGATGGCCTCGGGTGTCGGGCGCGAACGGTCACTGGCCTTCGTGGAGGACACGGCCGTCGATCCGCGTCACCTCGCCGACTACACCCGGGACTTCGCGGCGATCCTGGACGCGCACGGTCTGCGGGCCGGGTTCTACGGCCACGCGTCCGCCGGCTGTCTGCACGTGCGCCCGTTCATGGATCTGACCCGTCCCGGCGAGATCGACAAGCTGCACACCGTCGCCCGCGAGGTCGCGGAGCTGGTGCGCAGCTACGGCGGCGTGAACTCCTCGGAGCACGGCGACGGTCTGGTGCGCAGCGAGTTCAACCAGGAGCTGTTCGGCGACGAGCTCTACGAGACGATGCGCCAGGTGAAGGGTCTGTTCGACCCCGACAACCGCATGAATCCGGGCAAGAAGGTCGACGCCCCGAAGATGACCGAGCACCTGCGCGAGCCGGCCCTGCCGGTGATCGTGCCGCTCACGACCGCGTTCGACTTCGACGGCGAGAACGGCATGTTCGACGCCGCGAACAGCTGCATGCGGATCGGGGCCTGCCGCAAGTCGCCGGCGTCGGGCGGGGCGATGTGCCCGTCCTACATGGCGACCCGCGACGAGGAGCACTCCACCCGCGGCCGCGCCAATGCGCTGGTGATGGCCCTGTCGTCGCCCGATCCGGCCGCCGCACTCGGCGACGACCGCCTCCACGAGGTGCTCGACCTGTGCCTCGAGTGCAAGGCCTGCAAGGCCGAGTGTCCCCTGTCGGTCGACATGGCCACGCTCAAGAGCGAGGCCCTGCACCAGCGCCACCAGCAGCAGGGGATCCCGCTGCGCTCGCGGCTGTTCGCCTCCATCCGGCAGCTCAACCGGCTCGGGTCGGCGACCGCGCCGGTGTCGAACATCCCGGGCCGCATCGGTCCCCTGCGTGCGGTGATGGACCGCCTCATCGGCATCGACCGTCGGCGGCCGCTGCCGGCGTTCGCCCGGGAGACCCTCCCGCGCTGGTTCGCCAAGCGCGACCGCCCCACCGCCCCACGGACCCGGGGCCGTGTGGTGCTGCTCGCCGACAGCTTCACGAGCTTCACCGAACCCGGCATCGGTCGGGCCGCCGTTGAACTGCTCGAGCTCGCCGGCCACGAGGTCCGGCTCGAGTCCCGTGGCTGCTGTGGTCGCTCCGCCATCTCCAAGGGCCTGCTCGATCAGGCGCGCCGGGACGCCCGGGCGCTGGTGTCCCGGTTGGCCGGCGACGCCCGCGCCGGGATCCCGATCGTCGGCTGCGAGCCCTCGTGTCTGCTGACCCTCAAGGAGGAATACCCCCAGCTGCTCGGTGCCGACGACCCGGACGTCGCGGTCGTGGCCGCCCAGGCGCAACTGGTGGAGGACCTGCTCGTGGCGGCCATCGACGACGGCGCGCTGCAGCTCGATCCGGACGCCGCGGTCGCCGGCCAGCGCATCCTGTTCCACGGCCACTGCCACCAGAAGGCGGCCGTGGGCACCGGTTCCACCATGGCCCTGCTGCAGCGGATCCCGGGCGCACAGGTCGAGGAGCTCGACGCCGGGTGCTGCGGTATGGCCGGCTCGTTCGGCTTCGAGACCGAGCACTACGAGCTGTCGATGGAGATCGGCGGCCAGCGCCTGTTCCCCGCGGTGGCCGCCGAGCCGGCGTCCACGTTGATCGCCGCGACCGGGGTGTCGTGCCGGCAGCAGATCGGTCAGGGCACCGGGCGTCAGGGTGCGCATCCGATCGAGCTGCTCCGCGCGGCCGTGTCCTGATCGTCGACGCCATGGGCCACGAGGTGGCCGTGCCATCGTGAGCGGCACCGCGCTTGTCGTGGTGCTGCTGGCGGTGATCGTCGGATCGATCACCAAGGGGGTGACCGGCTCCGGGCTCCCGACGGTCGCCATCCCGGTGATGGCCGGCTTCATCGGCGTCGAGGCGGCCGTGATCATCATGGCGTTCCCGACGGTGGTCACCAACTCGTGGCTGCTCGTCGAACACCGCGCGCAGATGCGCGAGACCCGCCACCTCGGGCGCATGCTGGCCACCGGGGCGGTCGGAGCGGTCGCCGGGGTGTGGGTGTTGACCACCCTGCCGGCCCGGGTGCTGTCGCTGACCCTGGCGCTGGTGATCTTCGCCTACACCGCGCACGCCCTGCGGTGCCCGGACATCACCGTGACCGAACGCGCGGCCCGGGTCCTGTCACCGGGAATCGGATTCCTCGGCGGGGTGGCGCAGGGCGCGACCGGCATCGCGGGCCCCATGGTGGCCACCTACGTCCACGCGTTCCGCCTGCGGCCCGGGGCGTACGTGTTCAGCATCGCCGCCCAGTTCCAGCTGTTCGCCGCCGTCCAGGTGCTGACGTTCCTGGCGCTCGGCCGCTACACCCCGGAACTGGTGCTCGGCAGCGGACTGTCGTTGATCCCGGTGGTCGTCTTCCTGCCACTGGGGATCCGACTCGCGCGTCGACTCGACGCGCAGCGCTTCCATCAGGTGGTGTTGATCGTGCTGTTCGTGATGGCCTGCAAGCTGTTCTACGACGGCGTGGTCGGGTGACCGACGGCGGCCATGGACGGTCGGCCGTCAGACGACGTTGAGCTCCGGACGGATGTCGCTGCCGTCGAACCGGCGGACATCGAGTCGGCTGACGTCCACGACCGGCGTGCTGCCCCGGTACAGATCACGCATCACCTCGCCGACGGCCGGGCCCATGAGGAAGCCGTGGCCCGAGAAGCCCGTGGCGTAGAGGAATCGGCTGACGCCGTCGGCTACGCCGATCAGCGCGTTGTGATCCGGGGTCAGCTCATAGAGCCCGGCCCAACCGCCGGCGATGCCGACCTCGCTGATCCGCGGAGCCCGATGCGCGATGGCCTCGCCGAGGCGGGGAAGCCAGGCATCGGAGCGCTGCAGGTTGAAGCCCGGCGACTCGTCGGGATCCGACATGCCGAGCAACAGGCCGCGACCCTCCCCGTGGAAATAGAAGCTCGTGGCGAAGTCGATGGAGAACGGCGTCCGCGGATCGAGGCCCTCGATCGATTCCGTCGTGAGGATCTGACGGCGCATCGGGACGACGGGGAGGTCGACGCCGACCATCGCCCCGATGGACCGGGACCAGGGACCCGCGGCACACACGACGGTGTCGGTCGTGATGGTGCCCCGGTCGGTTCGCACCGCCGAGATCGTGCGGCCGTCGGACTCGATGGCTTCGACCGTCGTGCCGCGCAACAGTCGCGCGCCCGCGCGGCGTGCGGCCGAGGCGTACCCGAGGACCACCGACTCCGGCGTGCAGTGCCCGTCCGAGGGGCAGAACGCGGCGGCGAGCAGACCCTCGGTCGAAATCAGTGGGGAGCGCCGCTTCGCCTCGGCGACGTCGATCATCCGACTCGGGACACCCAGCTCGTTCTGCAGCGCGACGTTCCGCTCGAACGCCTCGACGTGTTCGGCGGAGTCGAGCAGGAAGAGGTAGCCCACCTGGCGCAGATCGATCTCCTGACCGAACTCCTCGCCGAAGCGCTCGAAGGTGCGCAGGCTGCGCCGGCCGAGCTCGATGTTCACCGGATCCGAGAACTGCGCACGGACGCCACCTGCGGCCTTGACGGTCGAACCGGACCCGAACTCGTGCTTCTCCACCAGCACCACGTCGCGAGCCCCGGAGCTCGCCAGGTGGTAGGCGGTGCTGAGCCCGATGATCCCGCCGCCGATCACCACGACCGACGCGCTCGAGGGAGTGGCGAGCGATGACATGGACACGTCCCCTTCCGGGCTCGTCGAGCGCCAGAGCGGCGCGGCCCGGGTCCACCGGGCACCCGACGGTGCCCGGCAGGACCCGACTAGGAGCCGGCGAGCAGCGCGCCGGCGTCGGGGACGACCGGCTCGAGGTCGAGCGCCTCGAGGATCGCCCGCACCGTCGCCGTCCCGGCGGTCACCACGGGCAGACCGACGCGGTCCTCGACGGCCTGCACCGACGCCAGTGACGGCATCTGCACGCAGGCCGACAACACCAGCGCGTCGGCGTCGCTCAGATCGAGCTGGTCGACGTGGCCGGGCAGCTCGGCGGGGTCGAGACAGCCGACCTCGAGGTTGTCCGACACCTCCAGGCTGAGGTGGTCCACGACCTCGAGCCCCTCGGCCTCGAGGTAGTCGATGACGAGCTTGGTGAGCGGCTCGAGGTAGGGCGCGACCACGGCGATCCGACGGACCCCGAGCGCCTGCACACCGGTGACCAGCGCGCCGGCGCTGCTGACCACCGGGGCCGGCCCGCCCTCGGCTTCTGCGACCTCGCCGAGCCGGGTCTGGGAGCGCTCGTGGTAGCCGTGTCCCTGGGCCATGATGGCCACCAGGCAGGCGTAGGCCATGACGTCGACGCGCGCATCGGCCAACTCCGCCGCGCAGCGATCGCTGTCCCGGTCCATCGCCTCGAGCTCCTCGGGCGTGACCTCCTTCATCCGCATCCGGCTGGAGTGGAACGTGAACCGCTCGTCGCGGACCGTCTCCCGCCGCTGCAACATGGCGGGGATCTCGGTCTCCATCGTCGTGTTGGAACTGGGGACGATGAGTCCCACCCGGTAGGGCATCGCACGTTCGGTCATGGTGTCGTCCTGTCGTTGGGTGGTGGTCCGTCGGCGAGCGCGGCGGCGTGGCGCAGGTGGTGACGGGTGTCGGTGACGAGGCGGGTCAGCACCTCGGCGGCACGGGGGAGATCGTCGATGGCACCGCTGGCCTGGCCCGCATAGACGTGTGCGACGTCGCGGTCGTCATCGTCGAGCGCGGCCTGGAACTCGCCCCGCACGCGGGGCAGGTCGGACTGCAGCTCGTGTTCCCGACCGTGCCACCGGTCCGTGAACCGGTTGCGCAGGGCCCGACCGGGGAACGCGTCGGGCCAGGCGGCACCCTGCACGACGTCGAACACGTGGGTGTGCACGGTGTCGGCCGTCCCGGCGGCGACGATGCGCCGTTTGGCTCCGTCGGAGGCGGCGCTCTCCCGGGTCGCGGCGAACCGGGTGCCGATCCACGCGCCCTGGGCACCCATGGCGAGCACGCCGGCGATGGCCCGGCCGGTCGCGATACCACCGGCCGCCAGCACGGGGAGCTCCGCGGCCTCGGCGAGCGGCAGCACCGCCTGCAGCAGGGGCAGGGTGGCGGCGGACCCGGTGTGCCCGCCGGCCTCGGTGCCCTGGACGACCAGGACGTCGGCCCCGGCGGCGATCGCGGTGCGGGCTGCCTCGGTGTCCTGGACCTGGACGGCCAGCAGCGCCCCGCTGGCGTGGACGTCATCGGCGTACGGTGCCGGGTCCCCGAAGGAGATCGACACCAGTCGGGGGCCGGTGGCCAGCACGGTGTCGAGCGCCGAGGCATCGTCGCCCAGCGCCCAGGCCAGCAGCCCGACGCCGAACGGTCCGGCCTGCGCGGCGAGACGGGTCTGCTCCCGGATCCACGCGACCGGCTCCAAACCGCGGACGCCCACCATCCCGAGTCCACCGGCCGCCGTGACCGCCGCGGCCAGGTGCCCGTGGGCGACCCCGGCCATCGGTGCCTGCACGATCGGGTGGTCGATGCCGAGTCGTGCACACAGCGGGGTCACGTCGGACCCGATCCGGTCGCGCGTGCCACCATGCGACTCCCGATCACGATGACCACCGCGGCGACCAGCATCACCACGCCGGCACCCGTCCAGGCCGTGGCGAAGGACCGTGATTCGGCGACGAGCCCGAACAGCAGCGGCCCGATCATGCCACCGAGCCACAGGCCGGTCTGGGTGAGGCCGGTCGCGGCGGCGGCGGCCTCGCGGTAGCTGCGTACGACCGAGAAGGTGAAGAGCCCGTTCCAGCCCCACCCGGCGATGAAGGCGATGGCCGTGCCGATGAGGAACAGTGCCGGGGGCTCGGCGAGGGCGAGTAGGCCGAACCCGATGGAGCCGCCCGCCAGCATGACGGCGACCCGGATCAGGTGGGCACCCTGCCGACGGTCGGCGAGCGCACCGACGATCAGACGGGTCACGATGCCGAGGCCGCTGCCGACGGCCAGCAGGTAGCCGGAGACGCTCGCCGACAGGCCCGCGTCGACGGCGGACGCGACCAGGAACACCCCGATCGAGTTGGCGGCGGCCGCGCCCAGCATGGCCCCGGCGGCGAGCACGGTCAGCGGGAGCCGATCGATGTGACCCTTCGGAGCCTTCGTCCGGTCCGCACGCGCACCGACGCGTGGGGTGCGCGGGCTGATCAGCGGCAGCACCACGGAGCCGACCGTCACGATCACGAATGCCCAGCGCCAGCCGATCGTGAGGCCGATCAGCGGGACCGAGATGCCGGCGAGCAGGGTCGTGATGGGCACCGCCGCCTGCTTCACCCCGAAGAAGAACCCCTGGTGGGCGATCGGGACGCCGCGGGCCAGCAGCAGGTTGGCGGACGGTTGCGCGAAGGCGTTGCCGATCCCGGCGATGACCAGCATCGCGACCAGTGTCGCCCAGGAGGTGGCGAGCCCCGCGATGCCGAGCAGCGCACCCCCACTGAGGACCGCGGTGAGCACGATGCCGGGGTAGGCACCGACCCGCTGGACGAAGTGACCCGCCGGCGTGGACCCGATCGCCGAGACCGCGAAGTACACGGTGGTGGCGATGCCCAGCTGCCGCGGGCCGAAGCCCAGCTCGGCGCTGATCTGGACCGCGAGCCCCCCGATCATGTACACGGGCAGCATCCCCTGCGCGGTGGAGATCAGTGATGCGGAGACGGCTCGGGGTTGACTCATGTGGTCGTGGCGGCAGGACCACCGTCAGCGTCGAGGACGGCGGCGAGGACCGCCGGCAGGTCGCGCAGGTCGTCGACCTCGTTGGTCGGTGCGGGTCCGTCGGGATCCAGTCGATGGCCGTCGCGGCGGACGCGGACGACCCGCAACCCCGCCTCCAGTGAGCCGCGGGTGTCCCGCGCGGATGCCGGGACGTGGATCACATCCGACCCGAAGTGTTCCTGGGCGGCCCGGTAGAGCCCGGCGTGCGGCTTGTAGACCCCCGCGCCCTGGGAGGTCACCCGGTCGGTGACCCAGGGGCAGATCCCGGTGGCCTCGAGCAGGTCGTCGTCGATGTTGCTCACCAGCCCGACCCGGTACTCGGCGGCCACCGCCCGCACCCCCTCCTCCACGTCGGGCCAGGCCGGCCACCGGTGCATCGAGGCGAGCAGGTGGTCGGTGAGCGCCGCGACGTCGTCGGGCTGCTGCGTGTCGGCCAACACCTCACGCATGGCGGTGTGGGCCAGCGTGCGGAAGGGCGTGAATCCCTCGGTCAGGCGGTGGAGCTGCTTGTTGCGGCGATCCCAGGCCACGAACAACGCCTCGGGATCGATGTCGAGCCCGGGGTTGGCCGCGGCGTACTCGGTGAGCGCGGCGGTGCCGCCGGTGCGCGAGTCGATCAGGGCGCTGTAGACGTCGAACGTCACGGCTGGTCGGGTCATGCTGGTTCCTCCTCGTCCGGCACGTCGCCGACGAGCTCGATGTGCGCCTGCATCGCGGCCTGGGCGGCCAGTTCGTCACCATCCTCGATGGCCTGGGCGATGGCACGGTGCTGGGCGCTGGATCGCGGCGGGCGTCCCGGTTGGGACAGTGAGGTGACGCGTGTGTCGTGGATGAGCGTGGCGAGGTAGCCCATCAGCTCGGTCAGCAACAGGTTGCCGGCGGCGGCGGTGACCGCCGCGTGGAACCGTCGGTCCCCCTCGATACCGAGGCCGCCGGCGGCGATGTCCTCGTCCATCAGGTCGAGCGCGGCCCACACCTCACGCAGGTGGTCGTCGGTACGGCGCTGAGCGGCGAGTCCGGCGATCGTCACCTCCAGTGCGCGGCGGGCCTCGATGACCTCCCCGAGTCGCCGCCGTCCGGCGAACACCGCCTCGAACGCGAGGCGTTCCTCGGGACGACGGAGCAGATAGATGCCGTCGCCGTGGCGGATCTCGAGCAGGCCGCGCGCCTGCAGGCCGGCGAGGGCCTGACGGACCGATGCGCGGCTGACGTCGAAGCGTTCCGCCAGAGCGCGCTCGGTGGGGAGTCGGGCCCCGACGGCCAGCTGATGCTCGGCGATGTAGGACAGCAGCCAACCGCCGATCCGCTCGTGCAGGGCCGTTCGCGTGGTCGAGGCACCGGTCATGGACCGCTGTTCGAGCATCGCACGTCTCCTCACGGGTCCGGACGTGCACCGCCCTCACCGGGCGGGTTGCGCGGTGAGCTCCCGGGGCGTGCGATCCGACCTTGACACGAATCAACGTAATCGATACTAAGGTTCAGTGTCTAGACCAATCCACCTTGCGGATGAACCTCATCCGTATGGCGGGAGTCCAAGGAGGCGTGGGAGCGCCGGGTCCGATGCATGGTGGGAGCATTGGACGATCCGGGCCTCCGAACGTGCCCGTGAGGGCCAAGGAAAGAGGGAGAACCCATGAGAATGAGAACACGAGTCATGAAGGGCTTCGCGCTCGCGTCGGTGAGTGCGTTGATCCTGACCGCGTGTGGTGATGGTGGCGACGGTGACGATCCGGCTGCCGCCCCTGATGCCGAGGAAGGCGCGGAGGAGACCGAGGACGCGGGCGAACCGGTCGACCGCAGCGACATCGTCGCGGCGATCGACGAGATCGCCGCGCAGGTCGAGGCGGGTGAACTCACCTACGAGCCCGGCTCCGACAGCGACGAGGCGATCGATGCGCTGCGTGAGGTCATCCCGCAGCCGGACGGCTTCCCGGTACGACCGGTCGAGATCCTGATCGGGTTCGGTGAGGGTGGTGGTTCGGACAACTACACCCGCAACGTCGGCTTCGACGCGGAGCGGATCCTCGGTCAGCGCCTGGTCTACAACAACGTGCCGGGAGCGTCCGGTGAGGTCGCGCTCGGCCAGCTGCTCACGCAGGCCGAGGACGGCTACACGATCGCCAGCGCCATCACCAACCAGGTGATCAACGATGCGCTCGGTATCCAGCCCTACAGCTTCGTGGACGACGTGAACTTCATCATCCGTCAGCAAGGCCCGACCGAGATCTACTGGGTCCCGGTGGACAGTGAGTTCGAGACGTTCGAGGACATGCTTGAGTTCGCCGCCGACAACCCGGGTCAGGTGCGCGTGTCCGGTTCCGGTATCGGTTCGGACGACGAGTTCCGGTTGCTCGCGCTGGGCTCCGAGCTCGACACCGAGTTCGGGTTCGTGCCGTTCGAGGGCGTCGGTGGTCGTATCTCCGCGCTGCTCGGTGGCGACATCGACGTGCTGCACGAGACCGCCGGCACGGTGATCGACCTGTTCGAGGACGGTCAGATCCGTCCGCTGGCCTACGGTGGCGACATCGTGTTCGACTCGATCGACCCCGACATTCCGTCGGTGGCCGGTCTCGGCTACCCGGTTCCGACCGGTCGTTGGCGTGGCATGGTCGCACCGGCCGGTGTCGACCAGAAGATCGTCCACTACCTCCACGACGTCTTCTACGCCGCATCCCAGCTACCGTCGTACCGCGAGTACGAGGTCGAGTTCTTCCAGGACGTCGCCGGTGGTTACCTCAACGGCGAGGACTTCGAGGCGGAGTCGCGCCGTGAGCGTGACGAGATCGCCAGCCTCGCGCAGGAGTTCGGGTACGACACCGAACAGCTCGAGGAGTAGGAGTCGCACGACCGCAGGTGTCCCGGATGGGAGTCCGGGACACCCGTGACAGCACTTCGCGTCCGGCCCACGTTTCGCGGGCCGGACGCGGAGTCGCCATCACCAGGGAGCACCAGGGAGAGAGCCATGGAGGAGCGCAGCAACGAGGCCGCGCAGGCCGAGCGAACCACCGACGACGATCGGGTGGCCGGCGAGGATCGGGTCCCCGACGACGATGGGTCCGGGTCGTTCCGGTTCGGTGCTGCGCGTCAGGAGATCCTGATCGCCGCGGTGTCGCTGGCGGTCTTCGTCTATCTGCGCCTGCAGATCGGGGATCTGGTCCGTGGCCGTCGTGGCGCCGCCTATCTCGACCCGGACTTCTGGCCCGGCTGGTTGCTCAACGTCCTGATCCTGTTGGCGCTGATCTTCCTGGCCCAGGCGATCATGCGGGCCCGACGACCGCCCGAGGCCGACGTCGACGCCGAGGGCGATGCCGATGCCGGCGACGCCGCCGTGCCGGTCGAGCCGGCGGGAACGGCTGGCGAGCTCGGAGCCGAGGCACCGTCGGACACCGAGGCATCGATGCCCGGTGACGACGCGCAGCCAGCGTCCGGGTCGCCGGAGGCGGACGTCGCCGACTCCACGGTGAAGAAGAACCCGGTCGTGCTGATGGTGGGCTTCGGGTTGATCTTCGCCTTCATCTGGCTCATGCCACGGATGGGCTTCCTGCCCAGCATGGTGCTGTTCTGCGTGGCGTTCCTGCTCGCGGTCGGGGAGCGACGCTGGAAGGTCGTCGTGGGGATCCCCACGGTGATGACGGCCCTCATCCTCTACGTCTTCACCCGGTTGCTCGTGGTACCGCTCCCGCGCGGTCGCGGCTTCTTCCTCGAACTCAGCACCTTCTTCTACTGATGCTCGTCCGCGTCGAGTCGTCACGTTCACCTCTGGGAGCGACCACATGCAATTCCTGACCGGTCTGTTGTCGGTGCTCGAACCGTTCCACCTGTCGCTGCTGGTCCTGGGTGTGGTGATCGGCTTCATCTTCGGCACCATCCCCGGGCTGTCGGGGATCACGGCGGTCGCGCTGCTGGTGCCGTTCAGCTACGTGTTGGGCGCGGAAGCCGCGATCATCATGATGATCGGTGTCTACCTCGCGGCCAGTTGCGCCGGATCACTCGCCGGCATCCTGTTCAACATGCCGGGTGACGTCATGGGGGCGGCCACCGCCAGAGACGGCCATCCCCTGACGCTGCAGGGGCATGCCGGGCGAGCCATCTCCATCAGCATCACGGCCTCCGCCGTGGGTGGCTTCATCGGCACCGTCCTGCTGGTGCTGATCGCCCCGCAGTTCCTGCGCATCGCGCTGCAGTTCGGCCCGCCCGAGTTCTTCGCGCTCGCGATCCTCGGCATGACCTCGGTCGCGAGTCTGGCCTCGGGTTCGTTGATCAAGGCCCTGATCGCGGGCAGTCTCGGCCTGTTGCTCGCCACGGTCGGACTCGACCCCGTCTCCGGTGCGGTCCGCTTCACCTTCGGTGTCCAGGGGCTGCAGGGCGGTATCGACTTCATCCCCGCGATCATCGGGTTCTTCGCGATCGCCGAGATCCTCTATGCGCTGTATCACGGAACCGGGTCCGGGAAATACAGCAAGGAAGACGTCAAGAAGGTCGCGCGCTTCGCCATCCCGAACCGCGCCGACCTCAAGAGCACGCGTGGGACCATGGTCCGTTCGAGCCTGCTCGGCAACTTCGTCGGCATGCTCCCCGGCGCCGGATCGACCGTCGCCGCCTTCCTGGGCTACGGCACCGAGATGCAGGTCTCCAAGGACCAGTCGAAGTTCGGCAAGGGCGACATCCGTGGGGTCGCGGCGCCGGAGTCGGCCAACAACGCCGCGGCCGCCGGGTCGATGGTCCCGCTGCTCACGCTGGGTATCCCCGGTGGTGCGGTCACCGCCATCATGCTGGGGGTGTTCATCCTCAACGGGTTGCGCCCCGGGCCGCTCTTGTTCCGGGATGCCCCCGACGTCACGTTCGCGGTGTTCGGCGCGATGATGGTGTCGAGCATCGTGGTGCTGCTCGTCGGCCTGATCCTGGTCCGTCCGCTGCTGCGTCTGCTCACGATCCCGTTCGAGATCTTCTCGACGATGGTGCTGGTGTTCGCGGTGGTCGGCACCTTCGCGATCTACAACCGTCCGATCGACCTGTGGGTCATGCTGGCCTGTGGGGTGCTCGGCTTCATCGCCAAGCAGTACGACTTCCCCGTGTCCGCGTTGATCCTCGGGCTGGTGCTCGGTTCGATCGCGGAGGTCGGTCTGGTCAACGGCGTGAACGTGACGCGCGGCGACTGGGCGGAGTTCTACGCCCGGCCGTTCACCATGGGCACGCTGATCGCCTCGCTCGGCCTGCTGCTCATGCCGGTCTACTTCGCGATCCAGCGCAGGCGCGCTGCGAGCAAGGAGCAGACGCTGGAGACGGCTGAATGACCGCGATGACGGGCCCGGCCACCTCGTGTGAGGTCGGCCGGGCCCGCGTGCGTCCGGGGTCGGTCAGCGGTTCAGTCGTCGAACCCCTCGTGCTGGTGTTCGCCGAGCAGCGGTGGTGCACTCGCGTCGGGCCGCCCGGAGCGCGACCACGTCACCGGTGCACCGGGCAGTGCGAGCGTCCCGGCGGTGGGGTGCTCGACGCGGTCGATCAGGCCGAGGTGCTCGACCTGCTCCCAGCCGTAGACCTGGTCCATGGTGCGGATGCGTCCGGCCGGCACGCCGGCCGTGTTGAACGCCTCCATCCAGTCGTCGACCGTCCGTTCGACGAGCACGGCGTTGATGGTGGCCTCGAGCTCGTCCCAGTGGGCGACGCGGTCGGAGTTGGTGGCGTAGCGCTCGTCGTCGACGTCGAGCCCGACCAGTGGGGCGAAACGCTGCCACAGGCCCTCGGAGCCGACGGCCACGTTCACCCAGCCGTCGGCGCAGGTGAACGCGCCGTACGGCGCGATGGTCGGGTGTCGGTTCCCACCGGGTTCGGCCACCTCACCCGCCAGGGTCCAGCGGGTGCCCTGGAACGTGTGGACGGCGACCGCCGCGGCGAGCAGCGAGGTGCTCACCCGTTGCCCCTTGCCCGTCCGCTCGCGCTCGTGCAGGGCACTCACCACGCCATAGGCGCCGAACATGCCGGACAGGATGTCGGTGATCGGCACGCCGACCTTGGTGGGTGGTCCCCCCACCGGGCCGGTGATGCCCATCAGACCGGCCTCGCCCTGGATGATCTGGTCGAAACCCGACCGGTCCCCATCGGGGCCGCCCTCACCGAAGCCGGTGATGGACAGCACGATCAGGCGCGGGTTGAGGGCCTCGAGCTCCTGCTCGCCCAGGCCGAGTCGATCCATCACCCCGGGGCGGAAGTTCTCGACGATCACGTCGGCGTCGACGATGAACTGCCGCAGTTGGGCGAGGTGTTCGTCGTCCTTCAGATCCAGCGCGATCGAGCGCTTGGACCGGTTGATCGACAGGAAGTAGGCGGACTGGGGATCGTCGTCGCCGACGAATGGTGGCCCCCAGCCCCGGGTGTCGTCACCCCCGGTGGGGCGCTCGATCTTGAGCACCTGTGCGCCGGCGTCGGCCAGCATCATCGTGGCGTACGGGCCGGACAGTGCCCGCGACAGGTCCACGACCCGGATGCCCGCCAGTGGCCCCTGTCCATCGGTTTCGGTTCGCGTCTCCATGGATCCCTCGAGGTTCGGCGAACGGCCGAGGCTAGTACCACGTCACCAAGGGTGGTACAGTGGTCCAGACACTGTACCACTTGAGGTTCGGCGTCACGCTGGGAGGCGGCGGCGGATCAGCTGTCGCGCTGTCCACGAGCGGTCGCGCGCCCACGACGAAGGGCCCATGATGACCACCATCCCGAGCGCACCCGCCACCTCGGCGTTGACGCGGGAGGAGCTCGCCCCGCTGCCCGGGAGCGACGACGCACCGCCGCGCACGCCCGACCCGCTCGACTTCCCCGGCTATGCGGCGAAGCTCGAGACGCTCGACGACGCGGAGTCGGTCGGCACCGGCCTGATCGAGCTGGCCGGGGAGCAGGCCGTGGTCGCGATCGGTGACTTCTCCTACCTCGGCGGCTCGATGGGCCAGGTGCACGGCGACCGGGTCGCCGCCGCCATGGCCGTGGCGCTCGAACGGCGGCTGCCGTTCCTGGCCGTCATCTCGTCGGGCGGTGCACGGATGCAGGAGGGCATGGTCTCGTTGATGCAGATGGCACGCGCCACCGAGGGCGTCCGTCGTCTGCGCGCCGCCGGGCTCCCGGTCCTGGCCCACTTCACCCACCCGACGACCGGCGGGGTGCACGCGTCCTACGGGGCGGCCGCCGACATCGTCATCGCGGACGAGGGAGCCACCGTCGGGTTCGCCGGCCCCCGGGTCGCCGAGGCCTTCAGCGGTGAACCCATCGGCGATGACAGCCACACGGCCGAGACGGCGCACGAGGCCGGGCTCGTGGACCAACTCACCCCCGAGGGCCAGGCCAGGGCCCAGCTCACGGCATGGATCGAGCTGGTGCACCCCGCGCGACGCGACGGTCCCCTCCCCGCAGCGGCGCACGTGCCCGAGCCGACCGTCGCGCACGACGCCTGGGACGCCGTGCAGGCGGCCCGCCACGACGACCGACCATCGGGGCGCGACCTGCTCGCCGAGGTGTTCGATGCCCATCTGGAACTGCACGGCGATCGCGCGGGGGCCGACGACGGAGCCGCCATCAGCGCCGTCGCACGACTCGGTGAGCGCCGGGTGGTCGTGCTCGGCTTCGATCGTCGGGGCGGGGGCGACGGCAGCCATGGCAGTTCCGGACGCCCGACCGCCGCGGGCTTCCGCAAGTTGCGGCGGGGTGCGGAACTCGCCGCCCGCTGGGGCATGCCGTTGGTGACGTTGATCGACACCTCCGGTGCCGATCCCTCGCCCGAGTCGGACCTCGACGGCCTGGCCGTGGCCATCAGTGAGACGTTCATCGCTACGCTCGATGTCCCGGCACCCACGATCGCCGTCGTCACCGGGGAGGGAGGGTCGGGTGGTGCCCTGGCCATCGGTGCCTGTGACCGGCTGCTCATGCAGGACGACGCCGTGTTCGAGGTGATCGCGCCGGAGGGCGCGGCCTCGATCCTCCATCGGGATGCGGGGCGAGCCGAAGAGGTCGCGCCGCGGCTCCGGCCGACCGCGTCCGACCTGCGGGAGCTCGGTGTCTGTGATCGAATCGTGCCGGGGCCGATCACCTTCGATCCGGCCACGGCCGCGCGTGCGCTGCGTGACGAGTTTGCGGCGACGCTGGCCGACCTCGACGCCGACCCGGACCGGCTCGATGCCCGCCGACGGCGCTACGGCTGAGTCCGGGCGCAATCGGCGACCCCGTGGGCACCGCCCGGTGCCGCGGTCATGACGACAGGGAGCAGGCAGCATGGATCTCGGACTCGACGGCTGGCGCGTACTGGTGACCGGTGCGACCAATGGCATCGGCGCGGCGATCGCCGCGACCCTGGTCGAGGAGGGTGCCGTCGTCGCCGGATGTGGTCGCACCCCGGGTGGGGCCTTCCCCGAGGGGGTGCACACCAGCATCTACGAGGACCTGGTCGACCCCGAGGCACCGGCGCGCGTCATCGAGGCGGCCGTAGCGGGACTCGGTGGCCTGGACGCGGTCGTCTCCTGTGCGGGGCGTGGCATCACCGGCACCGTCGAGTCCAGTGACGAAGAGCTGTGGGAGGAGGGTCTGAGCCTCAACCTGCTCAGCGTCGCACGGCTCGCGCGGCTGAGCCTCCCGCACCTGCGTGAACGCCAGGGTCGGTTCCTGGTCGTCACGGCACTGTCGGGCAGTGAACCCCAGGCCGACCACGCGGTGTCCAACGTGGGCAAGGCCGGTGCGGCCAACCTGGCCAAGTCCCTCAGCCGCGAGGTCGCGGCCGAGGGCATCCTGGTCAATGCGCTGGCACCGGGGCGGGTGCTCGGTGGGCAGATGCGCAAGCGGTTCCCGACCGAGGAGCAGCGTCGCGAGTTCGCGGCACCCCGCATCCCCGTCGGGCGCTTCGGTGATCCCGGGGAGGTGGCCCCGTTCGCGGCGCTGCTGGTCTCACCGCGCAACACCTACGTGACCGGCCAGGAGCTGACCATCGACGGGGGCATGTCCCAGTCGTTCTGAGCGCTCACCGGTCCGGGTCGGCACCCGGGTCCCAGTGGAACAGCCGCAGTGAGGACACGTTGTCGAGGTGGGCGCGCATCGCCTCGGCGGCCGCGCGGGAATCGCCGGCGGCGATGGCGTCCGCGATGCGCTCGTGGTCGACCAGCGAGCGCGGTGGCCGCCCCGGCTGCGACAGTGACTCGCCCCGGGTCTCGGCGATGTTCGCCGCGAGCGCGTCCATCAACTCCGCCATGACCGGGTTGTGTGCGGCCGCGGTGACCGCCGCGTGGAACCGTCCGTCGGACTCGAGTCCGATCTCCCCGGCGTCGACGGCCTCGCGCATCTCCTCGAGACCCGCCCGGATCTCGACGAGATCGGCGTCCGTGCGTCGCTCCGCCGCGAGCGAGGCCAGGGGGATCTCCAGCGCCCGTCGGGCCTCGAACACCGCGGGGAGCCGTCGCCGGCGCGCGACCACCCGCGCGACCGCCGGTGAGTTGCCGTCGAGTTCGGACAGGAACGTCCCCCCACCGTGGCGGACCTCGACCACGCCGTCGGACTGCAGGGCGACCATGGCCTGTCGGACCGTGGTGCGCGAGACCCCGAGCCTGCGGGCGAGATCGCGCTCGCCGGGCAGCTTGTCACCGGGGCGCAGGTCCGACTGGATGATGTGCGACAGGACGCGCTCGGCGATGGCCTCGTACAGTCGCGGTCGTGCCAACTGCCGCAGGGCGGGCGCGTCGTCGTTGCTGTCCACCGGCGGACCCCGGACGGTTGGGGATAACTGGTCTACTGACTGGACCAGTGTATCCGTGGGGTCGCCGACCGTTGAGGTGGCGCGACCTGGACAGGCGGTGGACCCGATCGGATTCGAACCGACGACTTCCTGCATGCAAGGCAGGTGCTCTGCCAGGCTGAGCTACGGGCCCTGGCGGGTGCGAGGATAGGCGAGCCGATCGGTGTCGGTGACCGGTCGGCCGATGGACACCGGTCCCCGTCACGTCGTGGCCCGAACGGGAACGGGTGGACGGCCGCGACGGTGCGGTCGGGCAGCGGACGGGACAGGGGGTGGATGCGGTGTCGATCGACGTCGATCGGGTGCTCGACGCGCGTCCGGCGTGGGTGAACCGGTTCCGCTCGTCGATCCACCGACGCATCAACGCCGACGCCACGACCCGGCGCCGGGCCCTGGCCGCGACCCTGGCCGTGTGGCAACTCGGGGAGATGATCGCCCCGCGGCACCAGGTCGCTCCCGTGCGCCGCCTCCTGCTGGCGATGGTCGTGTTCGACTCGGTCGCGACCTATGCGTGGATCCGCAGCGGCATCGCGGTGGAGGGCAATCCGCTGGTCGCGGGGGTCATGGACGCGATCGGTGACGGGCTCGGCCTGACGGTCCGCACCCTGTGGTCCGCGGCCCTGGTCGTCGCGCTGACCTGGTTGGCCGAGCGTCGGGCGGCGGTGCGCCCCGCACTGATCCCGGTCCTGCTCGGACTCGGGGCGATCACCCTCGTCCACGCCTTCGCCCTGTCGTTCGTCTGGACCCGACTGCTGTAGCGTCACCCGCCGCCAGTCCCGGACAGCCGTCCGGTCCGCACAACGCCGTCGAGTCCCGTCGTGTCCCAGTCCACCGAGTCGGCCCACGGGGTCGTCGCCGCCGGTCATCCGGCGACGCTGGAGGCCGCGGCCGGCGTGCTCCGTGCCGGTGGCAACGCCTACGACGCGGTGATCGCCGCCGGGTTCGCCGCCAGCGTCGCCGAGCCCTGTCTGTCGAGTCTCGGCGGCGGCGGGTTCCTGCTCGCCTCGACCGCGGCCGGGCGACGCACGTTGTTCGACTTCTTCGTCGACACGCCGGGGCGGGGCCGGGCGGACGGCGGGCGGCCCCCGCAGCTCGAACCGGTCACCCTCCGCTTCGGCAGCGCCGAGCAGGTCTTTCACGTCGGTCATGCCTCGATCGCGGTCCCGGGCTGCCTCGCCGGCTACCTGCACGTCCACGGCCGACTCGGCCGGGCCCCGCTGTCGGTCGTCGTCGAACCGGCCGTCCGGTTGGCCCGCGCCGGCGTGACGATCGGGCCCGATCAGGGCTCGGTGGTGCGGCTGCTGCGCCCGATCTTCGCCCGGGGGACCGATGCGGCGCGCATGTTCGTGCCGCAGGACACCGCGTTCAGCGACACCGCGGTCGTCACCAACCCGGCGTTGGCGGACTTCCTCACCGCGATCGCGGACGGCACGGTCACGGGGTTCGACGACCCGGACGTCAGCGGCCCACTGACCGCGCAGATGCAGTCGGCCGGTGGCCTGTTGACCGCCGACGATCTGCGCGCCTACACCGTGGTCGAGCGCGAACCGTTGCGGGTCGACGGCCGCGGCTGGGCGGTGGTGACCAATCCGGAGCCGTCGTACGGCGGCCGCCTCATCACGCGGGCGCTGCGGATGCTGGCGGACGAGGGTCCGGCGGGTCCGGCCGGCTCCGGGCCCCGCCTGGTGCAGTTCGCCCGGGTGCTGGACGCGGTCACCCGGTTGCACCGCGACGGCGGCCACGACGGCACGGGGGTGCCACCCGACGGTGCGCTGTCCGACGGTGGACGGTCGGACGGTGACCGGCGGCCACGAACCGCCCGGGGGACGACCCATGTCAGTGTGGTCGACCGCGACGGCAACCTCGCGGCGATGACGACGTCGAACGGCTCCGGGTCCGGCCTGTCGCTCGGGACCACGGGGGTGCTGGCGAACAACATCATGGGGGAGTCGGATCTGCATCCGGCCGGATTCCATCGCAGCCCACCCGGCCAGCGGGTCGGATCGATGATGGCTCCATCGGTGCTGCTTCGTGACGGCGCACCCGACGTCGCGCTCGGATCCGGCGGCAGCGAGCGGATCCGCAGCGCATTGACGCAGGCGCTCGCCCACCTCATCGACGACCGGGCGGATCTCACCACGGCCGTCGATGCGCCGCGGATCCACGTCGTCGACGACGTCGTCCAGGTCGAGCCCGGATTCGGGGCCGCGGCCGTCGACCACCTCGCCGCCGACCGGGCCGTCAACGTGTGGTCGGTCACCGATCTGTACTTCGGTGGCGTCCATGCGGTGGCGACCGACGGGGATCACGCGGCCGATCGCCGTCGCGGGGGTCGCTCCGCCCGCGTGGTGTGAACCCGCGTGGTGTGAACCCGCGCCTACGCTCGGCCGGGCCCGTCCGACGGGACGGGTGACGACAGGGGCGGTGACCATGACCGGGGCGAGCGGCAGTGGAGGCAGGGACCGTGCGGCGAACGGGCACGACGCCATGGACGACGCGGCCCGCAACCGCGATGAGCTCGACGCCATGTTCCGGTCCGACCGCTATGCGGGCCGGCTGGGTGCCACACTCGAGGACTGGGGTGGAGGCTGGGCCCGGGTCGGGCTCGAGGTGGCCGACACGCACCTGAACTTCGCCGGATGGCTCCACGGTGGTGTGACGTTCTCGTTGGGGGACATGGCGTTCGCGGTCGCGTCGAACTCCTGGGGCCGGCTGTGCGTGGCACTGAGCGTCGATGTGCAGTTCCTCGCCTCGGCGTCGCCGGGGACCGCGCTGACGGCCACCTGCCGGGAACGCCACCGCACCACGCGCACCGGTGCCTACCTCATCGAGGTCCGTACCGCCCCACCTGCGGGTGACGATCCGGCCGACGATCCGGCCGACGGCGCGCTGATCGGCAGCCTGCACGCGCTGGTCCACCGCACCAACCGGTGGCATCTCGGCGAGGACCGGTGGTCGCCGGCGTGGCGGGCGGCGCACTGACCCGGCGGGGGTAGCCTGCAGGCCTGTCGGAAAGGTCGTGGGCGTGCGCTGGTTGGTCGTGCTGGTCGTGCTCGCCGTGGCCGTGTTGATCGGGATCAACGCGGGCTGGCGCTGGGTGTTCGCGCCGCTGCTCGCGTACGCGCTGCTCAAGTGGTCGATCGCCAGCCTGCGCGTGCTGGTCACCGATGCGAAGGACCTGGAGAAGGCCGAGGGTGGACCGGCTCCGGTCGGCGGCGACGAGCGCACGATGTTCTGGTGCGAGGAGTGCGGCACCGAGGTGATGCTGCTCGTCCGGGGCAGCGCCCGCGCCCCGAGCCACTGCGGTCAGCGCATGAACGAACGCACCGAGATGCTCAACAACTGAGC
>CAYTLZ010000008.1:23666-37744 GCA_964438785.1 uncultured Actinomycetota bacterium
ATGACGAAGCCGCCGACGAGGCCGGCGTTGGTCCCGAGTCCGGGGATGTTGCGCGTGATGTCCTGCACGCCGGGCAGATAGCCGAGCAGGATCACGACCACACCGAGCACGAGCAGGCTCGCGCCGGTGATCGGTACCCACGGCGGGGACGGCTGCGGCTTGGCCTCCGGGGCATGCGTCTCGTACTGGCGGGGACGCTTCTTCCCCCCGCGGGAGTGCTTGCTCTTGGGCATGCCGGACCTCCTCGGACCACGACCGGTACCCGGATGCTACCGGGGCCGACGGGTACGCTCGACGGCTCGACGGCTCGATGAGGTACACGGGTCAGGGACCCGTTCCAGGGGAGGCTGCGTGACACGGATCGTGCGTGGGTTCGGCTGGACGCTGATCGTGGGTGGTGCCGTCGTGCTGCTCTACGTGGTGTATCTGCTGTGGTTCACGAACTTCGAGACCGACCGCGCGCAGTCGGAGCTGGCCGACACCTGGGCGCTGAACGTGCCCGCCGAGCCGGCACCCATGTCCGACGGCGACGGCGACGGGGTTCCCGAGGACCGCGAACCCGAGCCGGAGGAGCCGATCGAGGTCGGCGACGCCTATGCCGCGTTGTGGTTCGAGCGGGACGGTGAGCGGATCATCAACGACGACGTGCTGTACGTCGTCGAGGGGGTCGACCTCAGCCTGTTGCGGTCCGGCCCGGGCCACTATCCGGGCTCCGACCGGCCGGGTGGCGCGGGCAACTTCGCCATCGCCGGCCACCGCACGACCTACGGCGCGCCGTTCTGGTCGGTCAACGAACTGCAGGACGGCGACACGATCCACGTCATCGACCGGCAGGGTCGCGAGTGGACGTACGCGTACGTCGAGCAGGTCGTCGTGGCACCGCAGGACATCGAGGTCGTCTTCCCCGACCCGCGTGGGACCGGTGCGCCGACGATCACGCTGACCACCTGTCACCCGCGCGGCAGTGCACGCGAACGGCTCATCGCGTTCGGTGAGCTGATCGACGAGCCGATCGAGAGCACGGCCGGCGCGGATCCGTTCGAGGCCGAGCTGCCCGGGGAGGCCTGAGATGACCGACGACACCGACGACACCGACGGCCCGCCGGAGCGGTCGACCGGTGCCCGGGTGCTGCGCATCGCGCTGATCGCGGTCCTCATCGCCGTGGTCGTCGTGGTGCTGTTCACCACGGTCTTCCCGTGGGTCGAGGAGCGCACCCAGGTCCCGACCATCGGTGCCGTCGCCTGGCCGATCGCCACCGGGCTCGTGTCCTGACGCGGGCCGGTCAGGCGTCGCGGGCACCGAGGTAGTCGGCAACGGCCAGGAGGGTCGCGCGGGTCCGGTCGGGCACGTCGAGCGCCGCGATCGCCGTGCGGGCGGTGGTGATCGAATCGTCGACGTAGTCCTCGGTCGCGCGCCGGGCACCGCTGGTCTCCAGCAGGTCGCGGAGCCGGTCGGCCGTCTCCTCGTCGAGTTCGGGGTCGCCGAGCCCGGCCAGCAGGTCGGCCCGACCGGCCGGATCCAGTCGCTGCAGGGCCTCGGCGATCAGCAGGGTGCGCTTGCCCTCCGCGAGGTCGGAGTCGGTCGACTTCCCGGTGCGCGCGCTGGTCCCGAACACGCCGAGCAGGTCGTCGCGGACCTGGAAGGCCCGCCCGAGCGGGTCACCCACGGCGCGCAGACCGTCGATCAGCGCCCCGTCGGCTCCGGCCAGCGCCGCACCGATCTCGAGCGGACGGGTCACCGAGTAGCGCCCGGACTTCAACGTCGCGATGGCCAGGGCCAGCTCGCGGTCGCCGTCGTCGGCGACCGCGGCCTGCAGGTCGAGGTACTGGCCGGCCATGACCTCCTCGCGCAGGACCGTGAACCGGCGGAAGGCATCCAGCAGGGTCCGGTCGGGGACCTCGGCGGACAGGAACAGTTCGTCCGCCTGCACGAACGCGAGGTCGCCGAGCAGGATCGCGACCGCTTCGCCGTAGTCGCTCGCATCGCCGCGCCAGTCGGCGGCCGTGTGGCGCTCGGCGAAGGCGTGGTGGACGGTCGGCCGGCCCCGCCGGGTGGGGGCGCGGTCGATGACGTCGTCGTGCATCAGGGCGCAGGTGTGCAGCATCTCGAGTGCGAGTGCCGGTCCGTGGACGGCCTGGCGCCAGGCACCCCCGGCGGCCTGGAACCCGAGCAGCAGCAACGTCGGGCGGATGCGCTTGCCCCCGGCCACGAACGCCCGCATCTGCGGTCCGAGCACCGCCAACGCGGGGTGGTGGTCGGCGAGTCGGGGCAGCAGCCGGTCGAGTGCCGTGTCGAGCGCGGCATCGATCTCCGCGGCGAGGGTGGCCAGGTCGGACGGGAGAGCGGACACCGGTTGCCTCACATCGGGTCGGGTGGACGATGACGGGGCACGGTAGCCGTGGGGCGTCCGGCGGTAGTCTCGCCGGCCGTCGGGCCCGTTCCAACAGTGACGACCCCGCAGCCGTGCAGCAACCGTGTCGTGAGGAGTTGGGGTGTCCGCAGGCGAAGCGTCCACCGCGGTGCCTCCGGACCGCCCGTGGGTCGCGTCGTATCCGCCGGGCGTCCCCGCCGACTACCACCTGCCGGCGGTCCCGGTCACCCGTTTGCTCGACGACGCGCTGCGCGACGCACCGGACGGCACGGCCCTGGTCGCCGGTGACCGGTCGCTCGACCACGCCACGCTGCACGCGCTGGTCGGCGAGGTGGCCGGCTGGCTGCGCGCCGACGGGATTCGACCCGGTGACCGGATCGCGGTGGCCGGGACCGGGCAACTGAGTCGGTGCGTGCTCAGTCTGGCGATCTGGCGGGTCGCGGCGGTGGTCGTGGCGGTGCCGTGGACACGGGACCGTGACGAACTCGTGGAGCTCGTGGATCGGCTCGACGTCCGTGGTCTGGTCGGTCCCCGCCGGCTGGTGCGCGGCGTGGAGCGCGACGCGCTGGCGGTGCGGTGGACGGTCGAGGACGACGGCTGGGTCGATCGCTCCGGCTCGTCGCGACGCCTGCTCGCCCGACTGCCCTGGCCGCGGCGTCGCCGGGCCGAGCGGGACGGGGGCCCCACCGACGGACGGCGTGATCTCCGCCGGCCCGAACGGCGTGTGGCCGCCGAGGACGGCGATGATGGACAACCGTCCGAGGTGGCGGTGACCGCGGTGCCGGCCGTACCGGGCTCGGTCGCCATCGGACCGAGCGCCTCCGCCGAGGCGCTGGTCATCCCGGACACGACCGGCGGTGCCGTGGTCTGGACGCACACCGGTCTGGTCGCCGGGGCCTTCCAGGCACGACTGTGGATCCCGGACATCCAGGCCACGCAGGAACGCATCCTGGTCGGCGACCGGCTCGACGACGTCGGCTCCATCGTGCTCGGGTGGCTGCTGGGTCTGCTGGCCGCCTCGCCGGTGGTCCTGCCGGGCGACGTCGACACCTCGGAGTTGGCCCGTGAGATCGTGGCCCAGCGTCCGACCGTGCTCATCGCCCCCAGTCAGCGGTTGCTCGCGCTGATCACGGACCACGGTGCCGTGGCGGGCCGGGACCTGAGTTGTCTGCGGGTGGTGCTCGGTCACGGTGGTGCACTCCCGGTGGACGTCGTCGTGACCGGCGAGCGACGCATGGGTGGCTCCCGGATCCGGACCGTGGCACCGATCACCGCGCTGGCGGCCATGACCCACGCCCAACCGGTCTATGGTCGGCTGACCCCGTATTCGCTGGGTTTCCCGGTCACGGCGACGGACGTCGTCGTCGTCGATCCCGACGATCCCCGCCGGGAGGTCGCCCCCGGCCGGCTGGTCGTGCGCGGACCGCAGCTCGGCCGGCACCTCCCGCCGGTCGATGACGGCGTGTCGGGCCACGATCCGCAGGACGGGTGGGTCGCGACCGACCACCTCGTCGAGGTGTCGGCGGACGGCGTCTTCACCCATCTGGGGATCCTGGGGCACCTGCCCGAGCGGGACGGTGCCCCCGTGGCGACCACCCCCATCGAGGCGGTCATCGCGGCCCTGCCCGGCGTGGTCGAGGTCGCCGTGGTGCCCGGTGGCGTCCCGACGGAGATCGTCGCGGTGGTCGCCGGTGCGCGCCGGTCGCGTCCCACGGTCGAGGACGTCGCGGCACACTGTGCCCAGCGGTTGGCGGGGGCGGTGGCTCCGGACCGCATCGTCGTGATCGACGAGCTCCCCCATGACGCCGCCGGTCAGGTGGATCGTGCCGCGTTGCGCCACCGACTCGCAGAAGAGGTGAGAAGTGGCTGACGACCGCCGCATCCTGATCGTCGACAACTACGACTCGTTCACGTTCAACCTCGCTCAGGAGCTCGGTGAACTCGGTGCCGACGTCGAGGTGGTCCGCAACGACGCCTTCACCGTCGCCGAACTGCTCGACGATCTCCCGGCGGGCGTGGTGATCTCGCCTGGCCCCGGGGATCCCTCCGACGCCGGACTGTCCAACGACGTCATCCGGGCGGTCGCGGGTCGACGCCCGCTGCTCGGGGTGTGTCTCGGGCACCAGTGCATCGGTGAGGTCTACGGCGGCCGGGTGGTGCGCGCCCCGGTGTTGATGCACGGCAAGACCTCGCCGATGTACCACCGTGGCGAGGGTGTCCTCGAGGGGCTGCCGGTGCCCTTCGAGGCGACCAGGTACCACTCGTTGATCGTCGAGCGCGCCGACCTGCCGTCGGTGCTGAAGGTCACCGCGGAGACCACGGACGGCCTGATCATGGGTCTGCGGCACCGCGAGCTGGACGTCGAGGGCGTGCAGTTCCATCCGGAGTCGATCCTGACGGGGGTGGGCATGCAGCTGCTCGGGACGTTCCTGGGCCACTGTCAGCAGGCGGCCCATGACCGGCCGGCCGACGCGGCGACCCCGACGGGCGCCGGCCGCTGAGCTGCGGCGGAACGTCGTGGCTGTCGGTCAGGCCGGCACGGTGCGCAGGGCGTCGAGCGCCTCGTCGAGGGTCGCCACGCCGATGACCGTCAGGTCCGGGGTGGCGAGGCTCTCGGCCTCCGCCAGCTGCCGCTGCGGGACGAGCACGATGTCGGCACCGGCCGCGACCGCGGCCCGGACCTTCTGGGGGACGCCACCGACGTTGCCGACCCGGCCGTCCGCGTCCAGCGTGCCGGTGCCCATCACGACCCGCCCGGCCAGCAGGTCCTCGTCGGCGAGCAGGTCGTAGACGGTCAGGGCGACCATCATCCCGGCGCTGGGTCCCCCGATGCGGGTGTCCTCGGCCAGGGTGACCTCGAAGGGCAGCCGCGCCTCGTCGACGGCGGTCTCGACGGCGACGCCGAGCCGCGCGCCCTCCTGCCCCAGGTCCTCGAGCACGGCCACGACCTCACGCACGTCACCGCGGTGGCGCACGGTCATGACCAGGTCGTCGCCGGCGGCCGCGGCCCGGGTGATGGCCTGCAGTTCCTCGGCCGCGACGATCGGTTCGCCGTTGGCCTCGAGCACGGCGTCGCCGGCGGTGAGCACCCCGTCCGCGGGACTGCCCGGGAGCACGTCGACGATGACCGCCTCGGTCACGAGCTCCACCTCGACACCCGCGGCGCGTGCACCCACGGCGGCGGCGATGTCGAACTGTCGGCTGAAGCGCTCCCGCTGGCCGGCGAGATAGTCGTCCCGGTCGATCCCGGTCGGGTAGACCTGTTCGACCGACAACAGCTCCCGGTCCGGATCGAGCCAGGCGGACAGGGCCGGCGCGGTCGCCTGCTGACGCAGCAGGATCGTCAACAGCGAGGCGTCGCCCCGCAGGTCGGTCGTGACGGTGCCCTCGATCGTGATCAGCGGTTCGATGGACTGCGGGGTGCCGGGTACCTGTTCGACGAACGGGAGCGGCACCACGAACGCGGCCCAGGCCACGATCGCGGCGGTCCCCGCGTAGAAGCTCGAGCGTCTGAGCTGCGCGGCGAGGCCGCCGCGGCGACGGACCGGCTCGGGGGTATCGGCTGCGGCGCTCATCGTTCGTCCCCCGCGCCGACGGTCGACGGCGCGTCGAACAGGGCGTCGCGGCCGCGGCTGCGCAGCTGCTGCAGGGCGCGTGCGACCTCGCGTTCGGTCAGGGCCCCGGTGACCCGGCCGTGGTCGTCGTGGACCACCACGACGTGGTGCTCGCCCTGGAAGCGGTCGATCAGGGTGTGGATGTCGTCGTCGAGTCGGACCGTCGGGACGTCATCGAGCGATTCCGCGAGCGCACCTGCCGGCTCGTGGTGACGCAGCCGGTCGGCCTCGAGGAACCCGACGACCCCCGTCGCGTCGCGCACGGCCAACAGATCCGAGGTCGCCTCGGACGCCGGGTCGATGGTCGTCGCGATCCGGTCGGCGTCCACGGCGCGCGGCGGGATCCCGAGCAGCTGGCCGACCGTGACCTCGTCGATCAGGGCGTCGATCCGGGCGTGGCGCAGCTCGCTGCTCGCGGCACGCCACAGAAAGACGCCGACCAGCGCGAACGCGGCCGCCGGTAGCCACGCACCCGGTGCCCGGCTCAGGGTCCAGGCCCCGAAGGCGACCAGCCCGACGGCGAGCGCCTGCCCGGCCCGCACCGACAGCTTCAGGGCGCGCAGACGGTCACCGAGCACCATCCACAGGATGGCGCGCAGGACCCGGCCACCGTCGAGGGGCGCACCCGGCACCAGGTTGAACACGGCCAGCAGCACGTTCCACCAGCCGAGCAGTCCCGCGACCCGGGCGACCGGACCGGCCGCCGCGCTGGGCAGCAGATTGCCGGCGAAGGTCGCGACGATGCCGAACAGCGCCCCGCAGACCAGGCTGATCCAGGGCCCCACCGCGGCGATCGCCAACTCGTCCCGGGCGCTCTGTCCGTGGGCGTGCATCTCGGTGACCCCACCGAACAGGAACAGGGTGATGCCCGTCACCTCGAGGCCCCGGTGCCGCGCCTCGAGCGCATGGGCGAGTTCGTGGGCGAAGGTCGTCGCCAGGACGAGCACGGCCCCGACCGCGGCCATGGTGACGGCCTGCACGGTCGGGAAGTCCGCGGTGAACCACTGGTGGAACACCCAGGTCACCAGGGCAGCGAGCACGAGCACGGAGGGGTCGAGTCGGACCTCGATCCCGCCGATGCTGGCGACACGCACGGCCCGGGTGAACATGTCCAGACGGTACCCCGTCCGGGATGACGTATCGGGACCCCTTCCGTCGACGGCACCGGCGCGTTACGGTCGGGCCATGAACCTTGACGACCAAACCATCCGGGATCTGATCGGGTTCACCGACGAGCACGGGGTGCTGTCCTTCTACGCCGGGCACACGCCGGCGCAGGCAGCGGACCGGCAGCCGACGGCACCGATCGAGATCCGAAACCAGCTCAAGCAACTGCGAGCGCGGCTCGACGAGGCCGAACCGGACCTCGCCCGCGCCGTGGCCTCGAGGTTGTCGAACCTCAACGGCGCGCTCGAGGATCTGGTCGACGCCCGGGCACCGGGACGCGGCCGCGCCCTGTTCGTGGCGGTGGATTCCGGCGAGACCGCCGAGGTGCATCTGCAGATCCCGTTCCGTGAACGGGTGGTGCACCGGGAAGCGGCCTATGTCCGTCCGCTGGTCGCCGCGCTCGACGAGGGCCGCGAGGCCGGCATCCTGGTCGTGTCCCGCGGCGGGGCCCGTCTGCTGCGCTGGGCCACCGGTGAGGCGGTCGAACTCGAACGGTGGCAGTTCGAGATCCCCGAGCAGGTGCTCGACGGGGAGAAGTCGGCCCCGCCGGGTGGGATGGACAACACCCGGGGCTACTCGGACCGGGACAGCTTCGACGATCGCATCGACGAGAACCGCCACCGGTTCCTGCGCGAGGTCGTGGCGGCGTCCACGACCATGCTGGAGCAGCAGGGCTGGGACCGGCTGGTCGTCTCCGCGACCCCGAAGGTGCGCGAGGTCGTGACCGACCTGATCGCGACCGACAAGGTCCGGGTGCTCGTCGCCGAACGCGCCTTCGAGGACGCCGCACCCCACGAGATCGCCGACGGGGTCTGGTATCTGCTGCGCTCCGTGCACCAGCAGCGGGAGTCGGAGTTGGCCACCGCGGCCCGTGAGCGCGCGCTCGGCGGTGGTGCCGGCGCACTCGGTCTCCGCCATGTCTGTGAGGCGCTCAACGAGGGCCGGGTCGCGCACCTGCTGTACGACGATCGACTCGAACTCGAGGGGTTCGTGTCCGCGGAGGGCACGGTCCACCCCCGGGTCGAGGGCGTCGTCGCCACCTCGGAGGTGGCCCTGGAGCGCGAGCCGTGGTTCGTGGAACGGTTGGTGGAGGCGGCCATCCGCACCTCCGCGCAGGTCACGCCGCTGCAACCGGACGCCGCCGACCAGCTGGATGACCACGAGGGTGTCGCCGCGCTGCTGCGCTGGTAGGCGGCCACCGTCGGGAGCCGGGGCCGGTCGGCCGCACCTCGCCGTGGGACCGTTATGGTCGTCATCGACCGCGGGCGGAACAGCCGGTGGTCGTGCATGTCCGTGCGTGGATGTCAGTGAACGGCGCAGGAGCAACCATGGATCCCCTCCACCTGCGGTCCCGGTGCGACGCGTTGCTCGAGCAGCACGAGTCCGGGGACCTCGAATCGGCACTCGATGCCGCCCGCCGCCTGGCGGCCGACGCGGCCGGGGCCGACATCACCGACCCGGTCGTCCGGGAGTCGTTGTTCACCGCCCGGTTCGAGCGGGCGCTGATCCTGAGCGAACTCGGTGCGTTGGCCGACGCGGCCGTCGCCTATGCCGATGCGGCGGAGACGCCGGCGGACCTCGACGACCCCGATCAGCGCCACGAGATCGCGATGGCGCTGCTCAACCGTGGCATCTGCCTCGATGCGATCGGCGACCACGACGCGGCCATCGCCGCCTACGACCTGGTCCTGAGCCGGTTCCGCTCGGCCGACGACCCCGTGACCGCCGACCTGGTGGTGCGGACCCGGGTCAACCGGGCGTCCGCGCTGCTCGCCGAGGACCGGGTCGGTGAGGCGCTGACCGCCGCCGAGGTCCTGATCGGGGAACTGGATCCCGGTGACACCCTGGAGGCCGAGCAGTTGGCGATGTGCGTCCGACTCCGGGCGGCGGCCCTGGCCGCGTCCGAACGGACCGCCGACGCCGCCGAGGCCCTCACCGCGGTCGAGGGTTGCACGGACGCGGATCCGGCGGCGCGGGCCCAGGTCGCCGCGGCCCTGCGGGAGCGGGCGGCGGTCCTGCTGGAGCTCGGCCGCACCGAGGAGGCGATCACGGCACTCGACCGACTCGCCGACCGGTTTCCCGAGGAGGACGATCCCGCGGTGCTCGAGGAACTCGAGCAGGCGGCGCGGCTACGAGCCGGTCTCGTCGAGGCCTGAACCACCGGTCCCATCACGATCGGAGCCGTCGCCGGCCTCGTCCCGCAACGTCCGGATCAGCTGCTCGCGGCCGCGGGCGACCCGGGAACGCACGGTGCCGATCGGCACACCGATGGTCGCCGCGGCATCGCGGTAGCTGAACCCCAGCTGCTGGGTCAGCACGAACGCCTCACGGCGCTCGGGCTCGAGCTGGTCGATCAGGTCCTGCAGCGGCCACGCATCGACCTCGGGTTGCTCCGCGTCGAGGGGCGGCGCGGCCGCCTCGTGACGCCGACGCCGCTGCCGTCGACGGATCTCGTCGGCTGCGACGTTGCGCGCCACGGCGAACAGCCAGGTCTTGGCGCTCGCATCGCCCCGGAACCGGTGCATGGACCGCATGGCCCGGAGGTAGACCTCCTGGGTGAGGTCGTCGGCGCTGGCCGGATCGACGAGGTGGGCGCAGAAGCGCCACACGTCCGCCTGGCTCGCACGGATGAACCCCGTGAGCGCCATGCGGTCGCCCGTCGCTGCACGCTGCAGCAGCGCGGTGAGGTCGTCCATCGTGGGCATTTCGTCGTCGGTGCCGGGTGCTGCCGCCGGTCAGGGTAGGCATCGCCGGATGGTGCATGACCGGCGGGAACCGATCGTGCCCGGGGGACGACCACTGACCGGAAACGCTGTCCACCGCCCTGCGGTGCGCGACCCCGCGCCCGCTGCCCAGTCCCCGGATCAGGAGTCGACGATGACCACGCATCCGTCCCGGACGTGTCGCACGGTCCGCGAGGCGGTGTCGGCCCGGATCGACGGTGAGTCGCATCCCCTGCCCGATGCCGAGGTGGACCGTCACGTGGACGACTGCCGGGCGTGTGCGGGTTACCTCGATGATGTGGTGGACCTCGGACGCCGGCTCCGGGTCGCGGATGCCGGCGCGGTGCCCGATCTGACCGCCCCGATCCTGGTGGCGTTGGCGGAGGACCGCGAGGCGGTGGCCAGCGGCTGGACCTCACGCCTGCGGGGACTGGTCGCCCTGGCCGGGGCCGTGCAGCTGGCTCTGGCACTACCGGCCCTGGTCGGCCTGGTCGGGCCGGACGTGCACCTCGGTCGTGACCTGGCCGCGCTGCAGCTCGCGTTGGGCGTCGGGTTCCTCGTCGTCGCCTGGCAGCCCTCCCGGGCCGCGGGGCTGCTCCCCGTCGCGGCGGTGGTCGGGATCGTCACCCTCGCCACCGCGGGTGTCGACGTCACCGCCGGGAACGCGTCGCTCGCCGGTGAGGCCGCGCACCTGAGCGAGGTCGTCGGCGTCGTGGCCCTGTGGGCGCTGCATCGCCGGGTTCCCTACGGACCACTCCCCGTGCGTGCCGGGGCCGAACCAGCCTGACGATCCGACCCTCGCCCCCGGACCCCCTACCCCGGAGCCCGACCATGACCACGGCATCGCGCCCGCGCGGACTGTTCGCTGCGCTGCTCGTGGCCGTGTTCTGCGTGCCGATGGTGGTCGGCATGACGACGTCGGCCGACGCCCACGCCCTGCTGCTGTCGATCGATCCGGCCGACGGTGCCGAGCTGGCGACCGCGCCCGATGCGGTCCGACTGACCTTCAACGAGCCCGTGGAGGTCCCCACCGGTGGGGTGCGCGTGTTCGACGCGGATGCTCAGCGGGTCGACGGCGGTGTGGCCGAGCAGGTCGAGCCGTCGGTCGTCGAGCTGCCGCTGCCCGCCGATCTGCCCGACGGGGGCTACGTCATCACCTACCGGGTGGTCAGCGCCGACAGTCACCCGATCACCGGTGTGAGCACGTTCGTCGTCGGTGACGGCGCGGTGGCCGACGAGGTGGTCGGTGCGGTCGCCGGGGCCGACGACGGGCTCGCGGGGGCGCTCGTGGACGGAGCCCGGTGGGCGAGCTACCTCGCCGTCCTGCTCGCCGCCGGCGCCGTCGCCTTCGCCCGGACCGTGGCGGTCAGCGCCGCGGACCGGCAGCTGGCCCGACGCATCGGGGTGCCGGCGGCCCTGATCGGACTCGGGGTCGTGGTGGTGTCCGTGCCGATCCAGGCCATGGCGCTCGGCGGTGACGGGCTCGGGTCGGCCCTCGATGGTGCGGTGATCGCCGACGTGATCGGCTCGTCGTTCGGCACCGGCGCGGTGCTGCGGCTCGTCGGGCTCGCGGTCCTGGCGGTCCTGTGGCTCGCCGGCGCACCGTGGTTCGCGACCGCCACCGCCGGGTTGGTGGCGGTGGCGTCCTTCGCGGTGGACGGGCATCAGCGCAGTGTCGATCCGACGTGGCTGCTCATGGGTGCCGACGTCGTGCACGTCGCCGCGGCCGCCTGGTGGTTCGCCGGTCTGGTGCTGCTCGCGCTGGTGGTGCAGGCGCGACGCCTGGAGGACGACGCCGTCGGGGCGGCGCGGTTGGTCGCGCGCTTCAGTACCGGTGCGCTGGTGTCGGTCGCGGTGTTGGCCGTCGCCGGTGTCGCCATGGCCGTCCCGCTGGTCGGCACCCCGGCGGCGCTGACCTCCACGACCTACGGGTGGCTGCTGGTGGCCAAGACCGCCGCCACGCTCGCGGTCGTCGCGGTCGCCGCCTTCAATCGCCAGCGCCTGGTCCCGGCCATCACCGCCATGCGCGGCCCGGCCGGCGGCAGCGCCGACACGACGTCCGACGATGCCGGGATCGTCGACGCCGACGCCGACCGGATCGGCCGGCGCACGGAGCGGGCCTCACGGGCCTGGATGCGTCTGCGCCGGACCCTGCGCCTGGAGGCCGGCATCCTGGTGCTGGTGCTCGGCCTGACCGGCGTCATGGTGGCCACGCAGCCCGCGTCCGAAGCGGCGGGCCTCGGTGGCTTCTACGAGGTCACGGCCACCCTCGACGAGGGGCTGGAACTCGACCTCGTCGTCGACCCCAACGAAGCCGGACGCAACACCATCCACCTGTACGTGCTCGACGCCAACGGTCGCCCGGCGGCCGACGTCGAGGATGTCGCGCTCGAACTGACCTACGCACCGCAGGCCATCGGGCCGATCCCGATCGAACCCTTCTTCGCCGGGACCGGCCACTGGATCGCGACGGTCGACGATCTGGCGTTCGCCGGCGACTGGGACATCCGGGTCGTGGTCGGCGTGGACCGTTTCACCGAGACGTCGACCACCGTCACCGTGCCCGTCGCCCCCTGACCGATCGACGCCAGAACCTGTCGCAACGAAAGACCAGCGCATGTCGAACTCCCGCGTGCTGCGCCGCGCCGTGGTACTCGCGGCCGGTGCGAGCCTGCTCGCCGGCCCGGCGGCCGCACATCCGTTCATCCAGGGGGGTGAGGCACCGGTCGACTCCCGGGCTGAACTCACCCTCGACCTCGCGCACGGGTGCGCGAGCGAGACGGCCGGCGAGGGCGACCCCACGACCGAGGTCGCACTCGAGGTGCCCGACTGGATGCGCATCGTCGACGTCCCGGAGCCCGACGGCTGGTCGGTGACGCTCGAGCCGGACGACGTCGACGTCCAGGTCGTGACCTGGTCGAACCCGACCTCCGAGGTGCCCGCCCCGGCGCTGGACTTCGAGGCCGTCGTCGACGGTGAACCGGGCGATGAGCGGTTCTTCGGGGTCTTCCAGGCGTGTGACGAGCTCACCTACCGCTGGATCGGGACCCCGGACGAACCCGCCGACGACCCGGCGATCCGGCTGCGACTGACGGCCGCCGATCCCGATCGTCCCGCCCCGCCCGCTCCCGAGCCCGAGGCCGACGATGCGTCGACCGGGACGAACGGGCAGGACGCGGACGGCACGGATGAGCCCGACGAGTCCGGCGACCCCGCGGACGTCGACGCCGCGGACGACGCGGCCACCGACGCCACGGACGACACCAGTGCGGAGATCGATGCCGAGGCCCTGGCCGATCCCGAGGCGGCCGCGTCGGAGGGCATCGGCACCACGCCCATCATCATCGCGGTGATCGTCCTGGTGCTCGGTGGGCTCGTCGCGGTCATCGTCACCCGTGGACGGGGCGCGGAGGCCTGATGGATGCCGATCCGACGGCGCAGATGACCGGACCGGCCCGGTCCGCCCCGGGGCGTGCGAGCCGCACCTCACGTGCCGCCCGTGGTGCCCGGGTGGTCGCCGTCCTGGGGCTGGTCGCGACCTGGCTCGCCGTCGGCGCGCTCCCCGCCGCCGCCGATCCCGCGGGACCGACCAACTTCCGTTCCGAGCTCGGCGCGGTCGTGTTCACCGACGAGGGCGCGGGGCGCGACGAGGCGGCGTCGGCCCCCGACATCGAGCTCGAGATCGTCGGGGGTGATGCCTACCTGGTGCTGCGCAACCTCGGCCGCGAGGTGCTCGTGCCGGGCTACGACGGCGAGCCCTACCTGCGGTTCGAATCCGACGGCCGGGTGCTGGTCAACGACCGTTCACCGGCGCGCTGGCTCAACGACGCCCGCTTCGGGGCGGCCGAGGTCGAGGTGCCGGCCGGGGCGTCCGCCGATGCGGAGCCGAGCTGGCGGCCCGTCGCCACGGGCGGGGAGTGGTCGTGGCACGACCACCGGATCCACTTCATGTCACCCACCCTGCCGCCCCAGGTGGACACCGCCCGGGCGACACCGCAGCCGGTGCTGGACTGGGAGGTCCCGTTCGAGGTCGACGGCCGACCCGCGGTCGCGACCGGGCTGTTGCAGTGGGTTCCCGGACCGAACCCGGTCGTGCCGATCGGGCTGCTGCTCGCCGCCGTCGCGGGTGCCGCGACCCTGGTCTGGCGGGGGCCGGGGGTCCTGGGTGGTGCCACCGCGGTGAGCGGTGTCCTCACGCTCGG
>CAYTLZ010000009.1:0-36968 GCA_964438785.1 uncultured Actinomycetota bacterium
CCCCGACCGGGCCGCGAACCCCGACCGGTTGCGACGCGCGGCACGAGGGCGGCCTCAGACCGTCAGTTCGACCCGGTTGCGTCCCGCACGTTTGGCCTCGTAGAGCGCGTCGTCGGCGCGCTTGACCAGGTCGCGGGCCACGTCGTCGGGACGGAAGCTCGCGACGCCGATGCTGACGGTGACACCCTCGGGCACCTGCGCGAACCCGTGGGCCTCGAGTTCCGCCCGACACCGCTCCGCGAGCTGTTCGGCGGCCACCTCGTCGGTCTCGGGGGCGATGACCACGAACTCCTCACCGCCCCACCGGCCGATCAGATCGCTGGTTCGCAGCACGGTGGTCAACAACGCGGCCGTCTCCTGCAGCACGGCATCGCCCACCGGATGACCGTGCCGGTCGTTGATCGTCTTGAACAGATCCAGGTCGAGCATCAGCAGGCTCAGCGGCCGGCCATAGCGCCGGGCGTCGGCGATCCGCTGATCGATCATGTCCTGCAGGGCACGCCGGTTGGCCAGGCCGGTCAGGGCGTCGGTGTTGGCCAGACGCGTCATGTCCCGGGCGTGCGTGCGCTCCTCGACCAACTGTTCCTTGACGTGCGCCAGGCCGTAGAGCAGGACGACGAACACGCCGTGGAAGGCCATGATCCGCAGGTAGGTGACCGCGTCGGCGACCGAGGCTCCGACGGCCAGATCGGGCACGACCCGGACCAGCAGCACGACCACGACCGCGGCGTAGAACCCCAGGCTGATCCGGAGCGCGATCCGGGTCTCATAGGCCAGGTAGGCCAGGATGAAGACCACGACGACGTTCCAGAACGTCGACTCCAGAAGCTCGGCCGTGACCGCGGTCAGGTCCCTGTCGCCGAAGACCGCCAGGACGAGTCGGGTCAGCTCGAAGAGGGCGACGGCGACGACCATCTGCCGTTCGCTCGTCGGCACGGCCATCCGCCGTGTGCCGAGCGCGAACGCCACACCGACGAGGTAGAGGGCGAACAGCGGATAGACGATCCGCATGAGCGGGTCATCCGGCCCCCGGGTCAGCCACACGATCGGCAGCGTGGGGATGCCGAGGGCCAGCCCGACGAGGTAGACCCGGCGTCGCACCTGCTCGTCCATGTGCCCGCTCCCCCTGAACCCCTCCGACCCGCGCATCGGTTGCGACGACAACGTAGCGCCACGCCGTGACACGGACGTCCGAGCAGCGGCTCAGCCCGGGGGGGTGTGCGGCAGCGGCTCAGCGGGGCGCGTCCGTGTATGGCAGCGGCTCACCCGCCACGGCCAGCGCCGTGTCGATGTCCGGGCACGCGAACTCGACACCGGCGTCACGCAACCGCACCGGCACACCGCGGCGGCCCGTGAGTGCCAGGGCCGGATCGGCACCGAGCACCCACGCCCCGATCGTCGCCGCGAGCCGGGGAGCCGGTAGCCCGATGCGTCGTCCCTCCGATCGCCGGACCGCGGCCATCAGCTCGCGGTTCCGGACCGGGACGGGTGCCGTCGCGAGGTAGATGCCCTCCATGGACGGATCGTCGAGCGACCGTTCGAGCACCATCAGCAGATCGACGAGCGCGATCCAGGAGACCCACTGCCGGCCCGATGCGATGCGGCCCCCGAGCCCCCACCGGGCCAGGCGGGCCAGCTGCGCGGTCGCCGGATCGTCCGGGCCGATCGCCACCCCGGCGCGCAACACGACGGTGCGCGCCAGGCCGACCGTCGCCGCGTCCACGGCCCGCTCCCAGGCGGTCGCGACCCCGACCATCTGCGCCGGGCCGTGCGTGGGGACGGGACTGTCCTCGGTCAGTCGGGCCTCGCCCGCGTCGCCGTGGATCGCCAGCGTCGCCAACTGCACCCAGATCGACGGCGGGTCGTCCACCCCGGCGATGGCGCGGCCGACGGCGGCGACCGACGCCACGCGGGACGCCTCGAGCTCGGCGATGTTGCGGGCGGTCGGACGCACGTCGACCCGCCGCCCGGCGAGGTGCACGATGGCGTCCGCACCCTCGAGCGCGGCGACCCAGGGCCCCGGCCCGACGCCGTCCCAGGTCACGAACCGCACGCCGTCACGGTCACCGGCCGGACCACGGGTGAGCACCGTCACCTCGTCACCCCGGGCCTGCAGTCGGGCGGCGAGATGCCGCCCGACGTAGCCACTGCCTCCTGGTAGGACGACACGCACGGTCCGACTCCTCAGCTGCGGACGTCACGCCCACCGGTCGGGTCCCGGCCCGCTCCGGGCCGCCCCCGGCGCGAGCGTCCGCCCCCGCTTGTAGCACCTCGGCGACCGGCCGTGCCGTCCGCCGGACGCCATCGCGGCGACGCATTACCGTCCCGGGCCATGGACACCTCGACGCACACCACGCCCTTCGATCTCGACACCTTCCTGGCCCAGCCCCGTCTCGGCGGCCTGGTGCTGGCACCGGACGGCTCCCGCCTGGTGATCGGTGTCGCGACGCCCGCGCCCGACGGCAGCCGGTTCCGGACCGCCCTGTGGCAGGTCGATCCGGATGGCGAGGCACCGCCGCGCCAGTTGACCCGCGGCGCCCCGAGCGAGGCTCCGGTCGGGTTCCTGCCCGACGGCACGCTGCTGTTCACCGCCCCGCGACCGGACCCCGACGCCACCGCGGACGGCGACCCGCCGGCCGCACTGTGGGCGCTGCCCGCCGACGGCGGCGAGGCGCGGCTGCTCGTGTCCGCCCCCGCCGGGATCACGGGAGCCACCCTGGCCACCGGCAGCGACACCGTCGTGCTGCACTCGTCCATCCACCCGCAGGTCGACACCCTGGCGGCCGACCGCGAACACGCCACGGCGCGGCGTGACGCCAAGGTCGGTGCCCAGCTGCTGGAGGACTATCCGCTGCGCCTGTGGGACCACTTCCTCGGTCCCCGCGAACCCGGCCGCTGGGTCTTCGAGGTGCCCCCCGAGCCGGACACGCCGACGATCACCACCCCCGCCGCCGCGACCACCGGCGACGGCTCCGGTGGCAGCGACGACGACGGCACCGACGACGTCGAGGCAGCGGTCGACGAACCCCGGCTGCTCGCCCGCGGGACCGGACTGGCGCTCGCCCAGGGTGCACTGACCCCGGACGGGCGCACGCTCGTCACCGGCTGGGGACGACGCGCCGGGACCGCCGAGCGCAACGACCCCGCCGTGCTCGCCAACGACCTGCTCGCCATCGACGTGGCGACCGGCGACCGGCGTGTCGTGGTGGCCGACGGCCGCGACTGGGCACCGGTGTCGGTCGCACCCGACGGCACCCGCGTCGCCTGCCTCATCGAGGAGATCGGCGAGCCGGGCCGCGCGGAGCGCCTGCGACTCGGCGTGGTCGCGCTGGACACGGGCGCGGTGACCGAACTCGCCGACGCACTCGACCGCTGGCCGAACAACCCGCAGTGGCTGCCCGACGGGGACGCGCTGGTGTTCGAGGCGGACGACCGGGGGCACCGCCGCATCTTCCGGGTCGACGTCGACACGGACACGGTCACGCCCCTGACCGCCGATGGCGCGTACACGGACGTCACCGTCGCCCCGGACGGGGCATCGCTCTACGCGATGTACGCGACGGTGGACACGCCACCGCGCCCGGTGCGACTCGACACCTCGACGCCGGCACAACCGCCGACCGGGCTGCGTTCGCCGGTCGGTGCCGCCCCGGCGGACGTCCGTCTCGAGCGGCTGGAGGCCACGGCGGACGACGGCACCACCATCGGGTCGTGGCTGGTACTGCCGACCGACGTCGACGACCCGGCTCCGCTGGCCGTGGTGATCCACGGCGGTCCACGCGGGTCGTGGAACACCTGGCACTGGCGGTGGAGCCCCCATGTCCTCGCGGCGCAGGGCTACGCCGTGCTGCTCCCCGATCCCGCGCAGTCGACCGGCTACGGCCAGGACTTCCACGACCGCGGCTGGGGCACCTGGGGCGACGAGCCCTACACCGACCTGATGGCCGCGGTCGACGCGGCCGAACGGCACGAGGCGATCGACGCGAGCCGGACCGCCGCACTCGGCGGCTCGTTCGGGGGCTACATGGCCAACTGGATCGCCGGGCACACCGACCGGTTCCGCTGTCTGGTCACCCACGCGTCGCTGTGGAACCTGCCGGCGTTCCACGGCACGACCGACATCGGGCTGTTCTGGGAGACCGAGTTCGGCGACCCCTACCTCGACCGCTCGCGCTACGAGGAGCACTCGCCGCACCGGTTCGTGACCGCCATCACCACCCCGATGCTGGTGATCCACGGTGAACGGGACTACCGGGTGCCGTTCAGCGAGGCGCTGATGCTGATGACGGACCTCAAGCGCAACGGGGTCGACGCCCGGCTGCTGTACTTCCCCGACGAGAACCACTGGATCCTCAAGCCCCAGAACGCCCGGGTCTGGTACGAGACCGTGCTGAACTTCCTCGGCGAGCACCTCGACGACACGCCCTTCGAGCGGCCCGCCCTGCTCTGATCCGGGCCGGGGCGAGGGGCATCGTGCCGGGCCGCAACGGCGGGATCAGTCCGGGCCGCTGACCACGCGATCGCGGCCCAGCGCCTTGCCCCGGTAGAGCAGCCCGTCGACCCGGTCCAGCAGCTCGTCGAGGGTCTCACCGGGCTGGAGCTGGGCGACACCGAACGTCGCCGTCAAGGCGATGTCCTCGCCGGGACGCACCCCGCGGATCGCCTCGTGGCAGCGGTGGGCGAGCTGCTCCGCGTCGTCGATCGTGGTGTCCGGGGCGATGACGAGGAACTCCTCGCCACCCCACCGGGTCGCGGTGTCGACGTGGCGCACGGTGGTCCGCAGCGCATCACCCACCAGTCGCAGGACACGGTCGCCGGCGGCGTGGCCGCGTTCGTCGTTGATCCGCTTGAAGTGGTCCAGGTCGAGCATGATGACCGACAGGGATCGGCCGTACCGGGACGCGGCCTCACGTTCGCGGACGAGCACCTCCTGACCGCTCCATCGATTGGCCAGACCGGTCATCGGATCGGTCGAGGCCCGTTCGTCGAGCGCCTCGGCCCGGGCGAGCGCACGGAACAGCTGCTCGTGGAGCCCCGCCACCGCGACCACCAGGGCGAGCAGCGCCGCGAGGAAGCCGTGGACCCGGGCCAGGACGAGGACCTCGCCGGTCGGGAAGACCCCGTCGAGCTGGAGCTCGCGCCAGACGGCACCGGCGACGAGCGCGGCCGAGAAGGCGAGGATCCCGATGCCGAGCCACAGCCCACCACGACGGTCGAGGACCACGAAGCAGCCGACGACGAGGACCGCGACCGACCAGTAGTGCGCGCCGGCGAGGACGAGCAGATGCTCGTCGAGCGGACCGGCGAAGTGCAGGTGCCAGGTCAGTCGACCGAGGATGGCCGCCCCGACGACGCCGAGCATCGTGAACTCGAGCGGCCGCAGCGCCACATCCGATCGGGCGAGGACCGCGGCGAAGCCGACCAGGGCGACGAACAGCAGCGGATAGCCGCGTTCGAGGATCAGATCACCCGGTTCGCGTGTCACCCAGCTGAGCGCCGTCACGACCATGGCGAACACGATCGCGACGAGATAGACCCGTCGCTTCCGCGCCAGCAGTTCCGAGCCGGCCTGCTGGGCGCGGGGGAGCCGCGGATCGGGGGCCCCGGATCCAGCGGGGCCCGATCCGGACGTCGGGGGGCTCGCCGGATCGGGCCCTGGCGGCGGTGCGCCGGGCGGCTGGGACCTCATCGGCTCCGTGACCGGTCTCCCGGGGGCCTTGTCCACCACGGGCAGGTCCTCATGTCGAACGGTTCATCCCCCTCGAACACGAGGATACGTCGCCCGTCGGCCGTTCCCGGCGCGTCTCAACCGCTCCCGCCGTGGCGCTCAGGGCACGATCACGGCCCGACCACGCACCTTCCCGGCGGCCAGTTCCTCGTAGGCCCGTCCCGCCTCCGCGAGCGGGTAGGTGGTCACCGTCGGGGTGATCAGGCCCCGGGCGGCGAGGTTCAGCACCTCGGCGAGCTCACCGCGGCTCCCCCAGTAGGTGGTCTGGACGCTCGCCTCGTAGGGCAGCGAGAAGAACGACACCGGCAGGGTCCCCCCACCGATCCCGACGATGGTCAGGTCGCCGAGCACGTCGACGACCGCCGCTGCGAGCGCGAGTGTCACGTCCGCACCGACGTTGTCGATCACCACCTCGGCACCACGGCCGCCCATCGCCGCACGGATCGCCTCGGCTGCGCCCTCATCCGACTCGATCAGGACGTCGGCGCCGTAGTCCCCGGCGGTCGCCAGCGCATCGGCGTTCGTGTCGACGGCGATGACGGTGGTCGCGGTGGTCGCCTTGAGCAGCTGCACCGCCATGCCACCGAGCCCACCGACGCCGATGACCACGCAGTGGCTTCCCGGGGTCAGCAGGTGTCGCGACCGCCGGATCGCGTGGTAGGGCGTCAGGCCCGCGTCGGTCAGCGGTGCCGCGGCCGCGGGCTCGAGCCCCTCGGGCAGCGGCAACAGGTGCCGCTGCGCGTCACGCACGAGCATGAACTCGGCCATCCCGCCGTCGAGCCCGAGTCCGCCGCCACCACCGGGCACCGGTGCGTTCATGACGTCGAGGCAGTAGGTCTCGACACCGGCGAGGCAGCGCGCGCACCGGCCACAACCCCACGGGCCGTAGACCGCGACGGCCTGGCCGGGCTCGAGGCCCTCCACGCCCGCACCGATCTCGTGGACCCAGCCGGCGTTCTCGTGACCGAGGGTGAACGGCGGCCCCCAGGGCACCAGACCCTCCTCGAACTCGTGCATCAGGTGCAGGTCCGAGTG
This sequence comes from uncultured Actinomycetota bacterium, assembly GCA_964438785.1. GTDB lineage: Bacteria > Actinomycetota > Nitriliruptoria > Nitriliruptorales > Nitriliruptoraceae > PWLR01. The sequence goes on from CAYTLZ010000009.1 coordinate 6,764, forward strand.
ACACGCGCCGGCACCACCGACCCGGATGACCACGTCACCCGGACCGGCTCGGGGTACCTCGACGTCGACGAGGGCACCGTCGGACTTCCAGGCCAACAGGCGGAAGGCGTGCATGACAACCTCCAGATCTCAGCTGTTCGGGCATGACCCGTTCAGTCTCGCGCGCGGCGCTGCCTGCGACCAGAGACGGAAGGCCCTCGTCACCCGGGGCAGGAAACCCCGACGTAATGCGGGCGACGCCGAGCCGACATTCGGGTCGACTCTCCTCCGGGGGACCCGGCGCGATCGCGACGCTGGGCGGCTCGGGGGCGGTTGGTGGAGGGGTGTCGATGCGGGACACGATCACACGCATCATCGAACAGATCCATGCGCGGCACGCGGGGACGATGGACGGCACGCTCGCCGACTACATCCCGGAGCTGACCCGGGCCGACCCGACGAGCTTCGGGATCGCGCTGGTGACCGCGGACGGCCACCGCTACACCGTCGGTGACGTCGCGGTGCCCTTCACCATCCAGTCGGTGTCGAAGGCCTTCACCTACGGCATGGCGCTCGATCGTTGGGGGGCGGCGGCGGTCGAGGCGCGGGTGGGTGTCGAACCCTCGGGGGAGGCGTTCAACTCGATCAGTCTCGACCCGGGGACCGGACGGCCGCGCAACCCGATGATCAACGCCGGGGCGATCGCGGTCACCGGCATGCTGCCCGACGGCGAGGACACCCCGCGCTTCGAGCGCATCCTGTCGACCTTCTCCCGCTTCGCCGCGCGCCAGCTCGACTGGGACGAGGAGGTCTACACCTCCGAATCCGCGACCGGCTTTCGCAACCGGGCCATCGCCAACCTGCTGCGCAGCTTCGACATCCTGGACGGACCGACCGAACCGGTCGTGGAGGACTACTTCCGGCAGTGCTCGATCCGGGTGACCTGCACGGATCTCGCCACGATGGCGGCCACGCTCGCGCACGGCGGCGTGAATCCCGTCAGCGGCGATCGGGTCCTGGAGCTGAGCCACGTGGAGAAGGTCCTCTCGGTGATGGCGACCTGCGGGATGTACGACTACTCGGGCACGTGGGTGTACGAGGTCGGGCTGCCCGCCAAGAGCGGTGTCGGCGGCGGCGTGCTCGGCGTCCTGCCGGGCCAGTTCGGCGTGGCACTGTTCTCGCCGCTGCTCGACGAGAAGTTCAACTCCGTGCGTGGGGTCGCGGGTTTCCGTGACCTGTCGCATGCGTTCGACCTGCACCTGCTCCGCGCACCGGAGGTGTCCAAGCACGCGATCCGGCGTCGCTACCGCCTCAGTGAGGTCAGCTCGGGCCGTGGCCGTCCGGACGCGGACCTCGAGCTGTTGGCCGAGCTCGGACGCGAGGTCCTGATCCTCGAGTTGCAGGGCGATCTGTTCGCCGCCTCGCTGGAGCGGGTGATCCGCGCCCTGGAGGCCGAGGACGGCGAGGTCCGTGTGGTGGTCCTCGACCTGCGTCGCGCCGGTGCGAGCGACGGTTCCACCGTGGGGCTGCTCCGCGGGCTCGCCGAGGACATCTTCTCGGACGGCCAGCGACTGATCGTGACCGATCCCTCCGGCGCACTGCCCCGGGGCACCTTCGCCGGGCTGGAGGTGGAGGTGATGCGGACCGTCGACGACGCCATGCGCCGCTGCGAGGACGAGCTGCTGGTCGGTGCCGGTCGGGCAGCAGCCGAGTCGGTGCGCCTCGAGCTCACCGACTTCGAGCTCATCCTCCACCTCGGCGAGCACGACCGGGCGCGGCTGCTGCCCCGGTTCGAGGAACTGACCCTCGCGGCCGGCGAGGTGATCGTGCAGCAGGGTGCCGACGCCGACGCGCTGTTCCTGCTGGCCGCCGGCCTGACCGAGGTCGAGTACGCCGACCCGACCGGAATTGATGCGTCTGCGCAGCTCGGACCACCTGGTCTACACCCGGATCGTCGAGCACCTGCTCGTCAGCTCGGCGGACCGACTGCGCCGCGCGAACCGGGAGGCGTCGTTGCTGCGTGACTGAGTCGCAGGTGTCGCAGGTGTCGCAGGTCACGACCGTGTCTCACGTGTCGACCGGGGGCGTGCGCCATCGCGGTTCCCGGTCCGGCCTGAGCTAGCGTCCCGACATGCGCATCCTGCTCGCGGCCGATCTCCACTACGCCCTGCCCCACTTCGACTGGATCGCGCGCGCCGCCGACGACCACGACGTCGTGGCGCTCGCCGGCGACCTGCTCGACATCGTCTCCCCGGTGCCGATCGAGGCGCAGATCGCCGCGCTGCAGACGACCCTGCTGGACCTCGCCGGACGTACCCGCCTGGTGGTGTGCTCGGGGAACCACGACCTCAACACGCGCTCCGCGGCCGGGGAGAAGACCACCGACTGGTTCGAGCCGCTGCGCGACGCCGGCGTGACCGTCGACGGTGACAGCCTGGTGGCCGATGACACCGTCATCACCTCGATCGGGTGGTGGGACGGCCCGGTCGCCCAGGCTGCCGTCGACGACCAGCTGGCCGCCGTCGACGTGGGCGAGCGGCACTGGGTCTGGGTCTACCACTCCCCACCGGAGGGGCCCCTGGCGTGGACGGGGTCGCGGCACTACGGCGACCCGGTGATCGCCGCCTGGGTCGAGCGGTGGCGGCCGACCGCGGTCCTGACCGGCCACATCCACCAGGCACCGTTCACCGACGCGGGGTCCTGGCTGGACCGGCTCGGCTCCACCTGGCTGTTCAACGCCGGCAAGCAGGTCGGTCCCGTCCCGGCGCACGTGACGATCGACCTCGGTGCCGCGACGGCGTCCTGGACCGGGCTGACCGGACCGGAGGACCGGTCGCTGCGCACGACCTGACCGGGCCGTCGAACGGCGGGTCAGTCCTCGGGCAGGTCGCCGCGTTCCGACCCCGCCTCCATCGCCGGTGCCCGGATCGACATCAGCGCGGTGAGGACCTCGTCCATCATCCCCAGGTGGCCATCGGTGTCCGCGTACTGCCGCTTGAGGTCACCGAGGTAGCCGGTGACCGCATCCAGCCGCCGGGCCAGGAGCCGGGAGACGGCCAACAGCAACGCCGGGCTGTCGACCAGCGCCGCCGCGGCGTCCTCGATCACGACGATCGACGACGGCTCCACCGCGATGACGTCCGCGGTCGAGGGACGGGCCAACAGCACCGACATCTCGCCGAGGAACGCGCCGGGCTCGTCGACCCGCGTCAGCGTCACCCCGTCCCGGTGGATGGCGACCGACCCACGCTCGAGCACGTACATACGGGCATCGTGTGCGCCCTCGACGACCAGTCGCTCACCCGCGGCGAGCGCACGCCGCGGCAGCCCCGTGCACAGTGCGAGTACCTCGTCCATCCGGTGAAACTACCAAGCACCGCTCCGCGCACCACCACGACCGTCCCCGACGACATCCGGCCACGACCGGCCGGTCCGGTCGCGGCCGCACGTCGGCGTGCTGCTCGGGCCCGTTCGGGGCTCAGCCGTTCCGCTCGGCGAAGGTCAGTCCCTCCACGTCCTCCAGCACGATGGCGGTCTCGCCGACGAAGGCCTGGCCACCACCTTCGCGCTCATGGGTCAGCGTGTAGTCGCCGGCGAAGTCCGCGTCGAGGATGAACCCGGTCAGGATGCCGTCCAGCGACTGCCCTGCGGCCACGCACCGTTCCGTGACCCCGAGATCGACCAGACCCGCGCCGTCGGGCGTCGTCAGCGACCAGGCGCCCGTGCCGCGCGTCGAGCAGGTCTGCGACGCGACACCGGTGCCGTCGACCTCGTAGGTCAGCTCCAGCAGCACCTCGTCGTCCGGGAGCGGCACGCCGGTCTCGCTGTCGTACCAGATCGTCGCATCCTCGATGGTGACCTGGATCTCGCCGAGGTCGAAGGACGTGCCGTTGACGCCCGCCTGGACGATGGGGAGCCGGGTGACGAGTTCCGCGTCGGCACCGAGCGGCAGGACCGCGGCCGACTGGCCCTGCTGACCCAGGATCAGTGCCGCGGAGGCGGGATCGAGCACCGCCGCGTCGTCCGGGGTGATGGGCACCGTGAGCTGGCCCGAACTCGACGACTGGCTCGGGATGTCACGGACGTCGACCTGCCCGCGCAGGTCGACCACGTTGTCGCTCCCGACCTCCGTCCATTGCAGCGACGCCGGCAGGCCGGCCGGACCGCCGGGGTTGGGCGAGGCGTTGAACACGTCGAGGTCAGCGACGAGTTCGAAGCCCCGAACGCGCTCATCGACCTCCATGCCGGTGTCGTCGGCGTGCTGCTGATCGAGGTCGACGATGGACAGCCCGGTGACCGTGAATTCGAACCCGCGCTGGTAGGCGACGCCGTCCGGGACCTGGCCGGTCAGGGCCTGCACCTCGGCCGGGATCTCCCCCACCGAGGCGCTGGCCTGCTCGCCCTGATCGGTGGCCGACTCCTCGGTCGCGTCGGCCTCCGTCGACTCGAGCTCGTCGGCGGCCTCCTGCGCCGACTCGGCGAGCTGCCGGGCCTCGTCGGCGATGTCGCTGCCACCACACGCGGTGATCAACAGCATGACCGCGCCGATGCCGACGGCTGTCGTGCGACGTGCGTGCCCCATGATGCGTCCTTTGCGTGACCGCGGGTCCAGGGAGCGGTCGGGACGGCCCCGCCCGCTCGGCCGCCACGACGGTCCCCGGTGCCCCGAGACCCCTGTCGTGCGGCGTGATCGTGTCGCGACGGTCAGCCGGGGCGCAGCTCCGCCCGACGTCGACCGCCGTGCGTCACGCTACGGACGCGCTGGGGAGCCCACGGGCCGGCCACGCACGGTCGGCGTCCGATGGGCGCGCACCGATGCACGAAGAGCGCATGGCCATGAGGGGTTCCGGACGTCGTGCCGGGTCGTGGCCGGTCCGCGGCCGGTCGCACCGTCAGTCGAGGCAGCCGGGGCCCCAGATACCCCGGGCGTCGGCGCGGGCCGCGGCCTCGTCGTCGAACAATGCCGCGGCGAAGCGGTCGTTTCGCCCGACGACGATGACCTCGGCCAGACCGGTCTCCACCAGGGTGCGCTGGACATCGACCCCGTCGGCGCTCCAGAGGTAGCGCAGTGACCGGTCGAAGCGGTCCTGCTCCTCCACGTCCGTCGCGAGCCACACCACCGCAGGCGGATCCAACAGCTCCTCGAGCGTCCGCGTCGCCGTCACGGCACCGCACTCGCGGCCTCGTTCCGGGTGACGCAGCTCCGGGGTGTCGATGTTGAGCAACCGGACGCGCTCACGCTGCGCGCTCGGCACGTCGACCGGCCCGTCGAGCGGGACCACGTGGACGGTGTCACCGTCGACGACGTGCACGACCCGGGCCGGCAGGGCGTCGGGCGCGACGCCGGGCGGACGCTCCCCGGCGACGCCGGAGGGAACAGGACCAGCGCTGTCCGCGACACCGGGGCCCGTCCCGGCCGCGCCGCCCACCCCGGCACGGTCGACGAACACCTGCATCCCGAGCACCAGCACACCGATCGTCGCGACGACCAGCACGACCAGCGCCAGCGTCGCGACGACCGGTAGGCGACGCACCTGCACCTCTCTGGTTTCGCGGGCGATCCCCGGTTCGGAGGAGCCGGCGTCAGCCGCCACAGCGCCGACTCGTGACCGACCGGGCTCCGGCGGCGCGTTGCGTCCCACGATCGACGATCTCTAGGGTCGTCGTCCACGACCGGGGCCCACTCGTGCACGATCGGCTACCACGACGCGCGACGATCGTATTGGGCGTCGTCACGATCGTGGGATTCGGGGCCTGGTTCTACGGCTATGGCGTGCTGCTGGAGCCGATCCGCGCGGACACCGGTTGGTCCGAAGCCGGGTTGTCGTCCACCTACGGCGCGTCGCTGCTCGGGGCGGGCGCGCTGGCCACGCTCGCCGGCCGGCTGCTGCACCTCCGCGGCCCGCGTGTGGTGTACGCGACCGGTGCCGGCCTCGCGCTGCTCGCCTATCTGGTCGCCGCGGCCACCGAGTCGGAGATCGCCTTCGCGGTCGCCGGCGTCGCCGCCGGCAGCGTGACCGGGGCGTTGGGCTACTACGCCGCCGTGCACACCGTCATCGCCCAGCTGGTCCCGGCCGAAGGCCGTGCCGGTGCCATCACCACGAACACGTTGTGGGGAGCCTTCGCCAGCCCGCTCTTCCTGCCGTTGATGGCATGGACGGTGCTTCGTCTGGACTGGCGGCCGACCCTGCAACTGACCGGTGCGACCGTCGCGGCGACATTCCTCCTGGCTGCCGTGCTGGTACCTGACAGCCGCGGGACCCCTGATGCGACGTCCTCGCTGCGTGCCGGGTTGGTCGCGGCCGTGCGCGACCGGGTGGTGCGTGCGCTGCTCGCGACGACGTTCGTGGGCGGCGCGGTCACCTCGTTGGTGATCCTCTATCAGGTTCCCGCGATGGTCACGGGCGGGGTGACCCTCGCGTTCGCCTCGAGCCTGGCCGGGGCGCGCGGCCTTCTGCAACTGGCAGGACGGATACCTCTGCCATGGGTGATCCGCCGACTCGGTTCGCGGACCTCGTTGCGACTGTCGCACGTCCTGACCGGCGCGTCGTGCGTCATGCTGCCCTTCGCCGGCAACATCGCGGTCGCGCTCGCGTTCGCGGTCGTCGCCGGTATCGCGATCGGCGCGCTCATTCCTCTCGAGAGCATCTTCACCGCCGATGCACTCCCGGAGAGCCAGTTGGGCATGGTGCTCGGGCTCGCGGCACTGACCCGGGGTGTGGGTGCCGCGCTCGGCCCGATCCTGGGTGGCACGCTCACGATGCTCGCGGGCACCCGTACCCCGGCCCTGCTCGTCGTGGCGGCGGCCGCCGTCCTGGCCGCCGTGATGGTCCCGGCACCGCGGCTCGCCGACCGACCGGGCACGCCCCCGGGGTGACGACGACCGCACCGCGTCAGACCGGCGTCCACTCTCCGCACACGGCGGTGAGTGATGCGGCTCCCCGCGGTCGGTGACGCCGATCGTAGGGTCGAGGTGCGTCGGGGGGCGTGATCAGGGTGGGAGCCCGACAGGTCCTCCCGGCGTGGCAACCGTGCAAGCCACGACAGGGAGCAGCACCGATGGACGTACCCAGGGGACGACACGCACCGACCACGACCGCACGACATCGCTGGCCGCTGTTCGCGGCCCTCGCACTGATCCTCCCGCTCGTCATGCCGGTGCAGCCGGCCGAGGCGAGCCACCTGCGCGCCTACGAGGCGTCGATCGCGATCGACGTCGCCGACGACGAACGCAGCGCGACAGTGCAGGTGACGGGGATCCACCGATCCAACCTGTCGTGGATCTTCCAGGAGAGCGCGTACGAGATCTACCCACCCGACGCCACCAGCGACGACTCCGGTCGCATCAGCGACTACACGGACGTCACCGTGTCCGATGCCTTCGGTTCAGGCATCGACGAGACCGTGGAGAGCTTCACGATCGACCTCACCGACGACGCCGGCGACCCGATCACCGGTCGGTGGACCGTCAGCGCGGAGAACTGCTGCCGCATCAGCGTCAGTGGAATCCAGAACATCTCGAACAACCGGTACTCGGTCGAGGCAGGCTTTCTCGTCGGTCCGAACAGCGACAACGAACGCACCGAGGGACCGCCGTTCTTCGACACCACGATCCGCACGACCGTGTCAGTCGGTGACACCTACCAGCAGGACCTCGGCGCGGTCGACCCCGACGGCACGAACGTCACCTACCAACTGCTCGGCCCCGACGATCTCGGCGGTCAGGACTATGACGACTGGTTGACCCTCGATGAGAGCTCCGGGCTCCTGACGGTCGCCTCGAGCGTGACCGACACCTGGAGCGACGGCGACAACTACGTCGTCAAGGTGCGCGTCACCGATGGGGACGGCGAGTACGTCGACCGCGAGGTGATGCTCACCGCGGTCGATCTGGACGCCGACCAGTCGCCGCCCTCGATCAGCGGGATCGACGACGGCGACGAGTTCGACGTCGCACCCGGGGACACGCTCGAGATCGACATCACCGCCGAGGCTGGTCTGACGGACGACGGCTCGAGCGCGCTCGACGTCGAGCTCTCCGGTGGCCCGGTGTCCGAGAACTGGGCTGAACTCCAGCCCGGTACCGACGACGACAGTTTCACCATCGTGGTCACGCCACCCGCATCCCAGGCCGGGCTCCAGCGCAGCATGAACCTGGAGGCGACGGAGACGTTCGAGGCGCTGCAGCTGACGACCAACTACCAGGTCATCATCAACGTCCTGGACCCCGAGGGCGACGCCGACGATCCGGTCGTCGCCCCCGCACCACAGCCGACCCCGCCACCGGCTCCCACACCGGACGAGGACGGTCAACTGCCGGTCCTCACGCCCGGGACGTCACTCACGCTCATCGACGGACAACGCAGCGGTGATGTCACCGCCGACGCCGACCAGCTCGTGCCGTTCTTCTCGGACGGCGACTTCGACATCACGGTGTGGAACCCCGGGCCACGGGCCGAGGCCACACCGGACGCGGTCGCAGACGGTGACGAGCTGCGCCTGACCCAGGGCGGCCAGGTCGCGCTCAGCGTCGAGGGGTTCGCCCCCTTCACCGACGTCCACCTGTGGATGTTCTCCGAGCCGCAACTCGTCGGGTCGTTCACCACCGATGGTGACGGTCGACTCGTCGCCGAGCTCGGTGACGTCCCCGACGAGCTGCAGCCGTGTCGCAGCACCATCCAGGTGCAGGGCGATCTGTCGGATGGTCGCGAGGTCGCTGCGAACGTCGGGGCGTGGATCCTCGCGGCACCATTCCCCTTCGGTGATGTCGTCACCACCGACCGTCACGCCACCGGGATCGGCTGCCTCGAGGCACTGGACGTCGTCCAGGGTGTGGTGACCGACGGGCCGATCGGAGCCGAGTACCGCCCGGAGTCGTCCCTGACCCGCGGGCAGGCGGTCACCATGATCGCCCGGTCCCTCGGGGCGGCGGACACGGCGCCGGCACCGTTCACCGACACCCAGGGCAGCGCGCACGAATCCGCCATCGCGGCGCTGGCCCGTGAGGACGTCGTCCAGGGACGTGCGGACGGCACCTTCGGAGTCGACGACGCGGTCACCCGGGGGCAGCTCACCGCGTTGATGGCCCGGGCCATGGGGCTGGACGCGGACACCGGTGTCGCGGGCTTCGCCGACACCGACGGCCACACCCACGGGTCGGCGATCGCCGCCCTCGTCGGGGCCGGGGTCATCGACGGCTACGCCGATGGGACGTTCCGACCGGACGCGTTGATCACCCGGGCGGAGACCGCCTCGATCATCGCCCGTTCGTTCGACCTGTTCGACCGCGACGACGCGTAGGTCGAGCCGCGCACGACACCGCGACGCCCCCGGTCACAGAGACCGGGGGCGTCGCGGTGTCACGTCGCGTAAGCGGAGGGTGGGGGATTCGAACCCCCGAGGGATGTGACTCCCAACACGGATTCCAGCCGTGCGCCATAGGCCTGACTAGGCGAACCCTCCAGGCGAGCCGCGAGGGTATGCGGCCCGGGTCGCGAAGGGCAACGCGCGCCGCGTCGCGATCCCCGCGCGGGGCCTACGCTCCGGCGACATCCGGGGGTGGCCGACGAAGGGGCGGGGCGTGTCGAGGACTCTGATCGCAGGCATCGCAGCAGCGGTGGCCATCGCCGTCGTGGCCGGGATCGCGTTCTACCTCGGTCCCATCGCCCCGATCGCCACCGGCTATGCGGCCAAGACCTCGTGCTCCGGTCACCTGATCGCCGAGCGCGAGCTGGACGACGTGGCCGGTGATCTGCCGCCGAACCCGCTGGTGCCGTTGCTGCGGACCACGGCCGACGACGACGCGGTCTCGACCAGTCTCCTCGGTCTGTGGCGGTCCACCGCCCACGCGACCGAGTACGGCTGCATCCTCGCCGACGAGCCACCCGCGTACGCCGTCTGGACGCCGCAGCCGCCCCTCGACGCCACGACCGCCTGGCCGCTGGGCGAGGGTCCGGTCGCCGTGCCCGACGACGTGGACGCCGGCGTGCTCGACGCCGGGATCGACACCGCCTTCGCCGAGGACGACCCCGACGGCCGGGAGCGCAACACCCGCGCCGTGGTCGTCGCCCACCGCGGCGAGCTGATCGCCGAGCGCTACGGCGACGGCTTCGGACCGGACACGCGTCTACTCGGCTGGTCGATGGGCAAGAGCATGGCGAGCGCGCTGGCCGGTCGGGCGGTGCACCAGGGTCTGCTCGACACCGGCGACGACGACCTGCGCCCGGGCCTGTGGGGCGACGGGGATCCCCGGACCGCGATCACCGTGGAGCACCTGCTCACCATGACCGACGGGCTCGCGTTCGAGGAGGTCTACGACCCGGACACCGATGCGACCCGGATGCTGTTCCGACCGGGCGACACCGGCGCCTACGCCGCGCAGCAACCACTCGTCGAGGAGCCGGGCACCGTCTGGGACTACTCGTCGGGCACGACCAACATCCTGTGCGACGTGCTGCAGGACGCGACCGCGATGGGCCCGGAGATGGCCGACGCGCTGCTGTTCGAGCCGCTCGGGATGCGCAGCGCCGTGCTGGAGGCCGACCGCTCGGGCGGGCTGATCTGTTCGTCGTTCGCCTACGCCACCGCGCGCGACTGGGCCCGGTTCGGTCAGCTCTACCTCGACGACGGGGTGTGGGACGGCGAACGGCTGCTGGCCGAGGGCTGGGTCGATGCCTCCACCCGTCCCGTGCCCGCGGCGACGGAGCTCCCCTACGGCTACCAGTGGTGGCTGAACGAGGGGCCGGCCGACGGCCTGCGGATGCCCGGCGTCCCCGCGGACGCCTACTGGGCGTCGGGTAACGAGGGCCAGCAGGTCGTGGTCATCCCCTCCGAGGAGCTGGTCGTGGTCCGGCTCGGGTTCAGCGGCGGGTTCAGCGGGGTCGACTGGGGTCTGGAGCCGATGCTGACCGGCATCATCGACGCGCTGCCATGACCGGGGACGCGCTGCCATGACCGAGGACGCCCCGACCCGACCGACGCTCGACGCCGCCACGGCCGCGCGCTACCTCGCCGTCGGCCTGGACCACGTCGAACGCGAGTACCCCAACCACCCCGGTCACCTGCTGAGCGGTCCCGACGACCGGTCGTCGCCGGCCGACCTGCACCCGCTCTTCTTCGGCAGCTACGACTGGCACTCGTCGGTCCACATGCACTGGATGCTGCTGCGGGTCGCCGACCGCTTCCCCGACCTCGCCGGGGTCGGGGCACTCGACGCCTCGTTCGCCCGGCGCATCACCCCCGCGGGCGTCGAGGTGGAGGTGCGCTACCTCGACGACCATCCGTGGTTCGAGCGGCCCTACGGCTGGGCGTGGTTGCTGACGCTCGCCGCCGAGCTCCGGCGGCAGAGCTCCCCGTTCGAACCGATCCTCGCGCCGCTGACCGCCCGGGTGCGCACCGCCTGCCTCGACTGGTTGGCGGACGTCCCGCACCCGCAGCGCTCCGGCACGCACGGCAACAGCGCGTTCGCCGCGGGGCTGATCCACGACGCGGCCACCGCCGGCGACGACCCGGAGCTGGCCGCGGCGGTCGCCGCCGCGGCCACGCGCTGGTATCCGCTCGCACAGCCGCCCGCACCGTGGCTGGAACCGTCGTCGACCGACTTCCTGTCACCAACGCTCACCCTGGTCGATCTGCAACGTCGGCTGCTGCCGCCCGGGCGGTTCGGCGCCTGGGCGGTCGAGCACCTCACCGGGGTGGACCCGCTGCTGCGGCCCGTCGAGGTCATCGACCGCGACGATCCGCAACTGGTCCACCTCGATGGCCTGAACCTGAGTCGTGCGACGCATCTGACCCGACTCGCCGCCGCACTCGAGCCCGGCTCGGCCCTGGCCGAGCGCGTCGCACGTGCGGCCGACGAGCACGCCGCCGCGGCCCTGCCGGCCGTGCTGCACGGCACCTACGTCGGCTCACACTGGTTGCCGACGTTCGCCGTGATGGTGCTCGACGCTCGTGAGGGCGCCACACCCACCGACGGGACCTGACCCAGCGGCCCGCGCCGGGGCGGCAACCTGTGACGGCAACCGCGCGTCACGACAGCAGGGCGTCACCACAGCAGGGTGTCACGACAGCGGGGCGTCAGGGCGTCACGGCGTCCGCGTGTCGGCCGGCCCGTCGGCCAGCTCGTCCGTCAGCTCGTCGGTCAGCGCCCCCAGCAGCTCCAGGCACCAGCGCAGCTGGTCGAGCTCGACGAACTCGTCCGGCTGGTGGGCCACCTCGATGCTGCCGGGGCCACACAGCACCGCGTCGATCCCGGCGGCCTGGAACAGTCCGGCCTCCGTGTTGTAGGCCATCACCTGCGGTGCGCCGCGCGGTGCCCGGACCCGGGGCGGGTCCGCCGAAGCGTCCTGCTCGAGCCCGGCGAGCAGGCGGTCGACCAGTTCCAGCGCCACGGAGTCGGCGCGGGGCTCGAGTCCGCCGACCGCACCGGCCGTCTCGCGGGTGAGGCCGGCGTCGGGATGCTGGGCCCGCATGCCCGCGTGGATGCGCGCATCGAGCGCGTCGACGGCCGCCAGAGCCGCCTCGGCGTCGGCGGTGGTCACCGGCCGCAGTTCCCAGTCGAGGCTGCAGCCGCCGGCGATGACGTTGCGGGCCGCGCCCCCACCGATCGTGCCGACGTTGATCGTGGTCCCGGGTGGGTCGAAGGGTGAGTCGGCCGCGGCCCCGGCCGCGAAGCGCGCCCCCAGCGCCGCCAGCTCGTCGACGTAGCGGGCCGCCCACAGGATGGCGTTGCAGCCCTGCTCGGGTGCGGACCCGTGCCCCTCGACCCCGGTGAAGGTGGTGGTGAACTCGAAACAGCCCTTGTGGCCGTAGGCGAGCGCCATCGAGGTCGGCTCACCGATGATCGCGGCGGCCGGCAGCGGCCCGGTCCGGGCGAGTTCGTCGAGCAGCACCGGTGCACCGAGGCAGCCGACCTCCTCGTCGAAGGTGAGCGCCACGTGGATCGGCCGGGTCAGGGACGTCGCGGCGAACGTCGGGGCCATCGCCAGGACACAGGCGATGAAGCCCTTCATGTCGGCCGTGCCCCGACCGTAGAGGCGCTCGTGTGGCCCGTCCTCGCCCTGCTCGGTGATCCGCCGGACCCGGAACGGATCCCCACCCCAGTCCGCGGCCGCGGCCGGGACCACGTCGGTGTGACCCGACAGGACCACCCCGCCGTCGATCGACGGGCCGAAGGTCGCGAACACGTTGGCGCGGCGTCCGTCGGGCGCGTGGGTGATGGTGGTCTGCGCACCGTTGGCCGCGAGGTGTGCCTCGGCGGCGGCGATCAGCGTCAGGTTCGGCTCGAAGGTCACCGTCGGCTGCGCGACGAGTTCGTCCAACCAGCGCAGCGCCGCGGCGAGCAGCTCCGGACCCTCGGGCGGTGGCGGCTGCGAGGGTTCCCGCGCCGCGTCCGCGGTCGACACCACCGGACCGGCCAGGCCCGCCCGGACGTCGTCGGCGTCGGGTGCCGGCCCGGCCAGGCCGTCGCGCTCTGCCTCGACGTCCTCCATGCTCAGGACTTCACCAGCATCTCGCGCGGGTAGTTCGCCAGACACTCGGCGGCCCCGTCCTCACGGATCAGGATCGTCTCCGTGATCTCCAGACCCCAGTCGTCCTCCCAGATGCCCGGCATGAAGTGGAAGGTCATCCCGGGCTCGAGCACGGTGGTGTCGGAGCGCCGGAAACTGATGGTGCGCTCGCCCCAGTCGGGCGGATAGCTCATCCCGACCGCATAGCCGCAGCGGCCCTCCTTCTGGATCCCGGCGGCCTCCAGCGTGCTGAACAGCGCGTCGGCGACGTCGCCGGCCCGGTTGCCGGCCCGGGCCCGGTCCAACCCGGCCTCGAGGCCGGCGACCAGCGCCTTCTCCGCCTCGAGCATCGCCGGCGGTGGATCGCCGAGGTAGACGGTGCGACACAGTGGCGCGTGGTAGCGGCGGTAGCAGCCGGCCACCTCGAAGAAGGTGCCGGCACCGCGCTCGAACAGGGTGTCGTCCCAGGTCAGGTGCGGAGCGGACGCATCGACGCCGGTCGGCACCAGCGGCACGATCGCCGGGTAGTCGCCGCCGAAGCCGTCGACGCCCTCCACGCCACTGATCCCGGAGCGGAAGATCTCCGCGACCAGGTCGCTCTTGCGCAGGCCCGGCTCGATCATGTCGAGGATGCGTTCGTGGATCTTCTCCACGATCTGCGCGGCCCGGCGCATGTAGTGCAGTTCCCGCTCGGACTTGACCGCCCGCTGCCAGTTGACGAGCCCCGTCGCATCGAGGAACAGCGCCCGGGGCATCCCGCCCGTGAGGTTCAGGTGCGCCGCGGCGTTGTAGTAGTAGTTGTCCATCTCGACGCCGACACGGGCGTCGGCGTGCCCCAGCTCCGTGAGGGTCTCGGCGAGGTGCGTGTGCGGGTGGGCCGTGTTCGACTGCACCAGTTCGTCCGGATAGCCGATGATGCGGTCGCGTTCCATCCACACGGTGCGTCGGGCACCGCGCGCGTCCATGGCACGCCCCCACCACAGCGGGGGGTTGTCGTGATCGACCACCACGGCCTGGTGGGTGTAGAACGACCAGCCGTCGTAGCCGCTGAGCCACGCCATGTTCGTGGGGTCGGTCGCGACCAGGACCTCGATGCCGCGACGTTCCATCGCTGACCGCACCCGCGCCAGCCGCTGCTCGTACTCGACGGTCTCGAAACGCAGCACCGACGAGGGAACGGTCGACATGGGTGCGCCGGGTGTGTGCATCCGGGGACGGCCTCCTACAGCGGGGACCCCGACGTTCTAGTCGCTCGCGGCCGGATGCGGCGGACATCCGGCCACCACGGCGCGATCAGTGCGCGAGGACGGCACGCAGGAAGTCCTGGGTGCGCTGCTCCTTGGGCTCCGAGAGGACCTCCTCCGGCTTGCCCTGTTCCAGGATGCGACCGTGGTCGAACATCAGCAACCGGTCGGCGACCTCGCGTGCGAAGCCCATCTCGTGGGTCACGAGCATCATGGTCGTCGATCCCTCCTCCGCGATGTCACGCAGGACCTCGAGCACGTCGCCGACCAGCTCCGGGTCGAGTGCGGAGGTGACCTCGTCGAACAGCATGACCTCCGGGTCGGTGGCCAGCGACCGGGCGATCGCGACCCGCTGCTTCTGCCCACCGGAGAGCTGCCCGGGTGTGTGGTTGGCATGCGCGCGCAGCCCGACCTTGTCCAGCAGCTCCAGCGCCAGATCCTTCGCCTCGTCCGGGTTGCGGCCGTGCACCTTCACCGGTGCGAGCGCGATGTTCTCCAGCGCGGACATGTGCGGGAACAGGTTGAAGTGCTGGAACACCATGCCGACGTTCGAGCGCACGGACCGGATGTGCTTCTCGCTCGCAGGGCGCAGCTTGCCGCCCTTCTCCTCGTGGTAGAGGTGGCGACCACCGATCTCCACGGTGCCGGCATCGGGACGCTCGAGCGTCATCGCGACCCGCAGGATCGTCGTCTTGCCCGATCCACTGGGGCCGATGATGACCACGCGCTCGCCCGGCTTGACGTCGAGATCGAGGTTGCGCAGGACGACGTTGTCGCCCCAGGCCTTGTCGACCCCGCGCATCCGCACGGCCATGGTGGTGTCGTCGGCGGGCGGGGACGCGGGTGCGTTGTCAGGTGCGCTCATAGCCGATACGCCTCTCGAGTCGTCGCAGGAAGTAGGAGGAGGGAAGGCTGACCGCGAGGAAGCCGATCCCGATCATGGTGTAGAGCTCGACGTTGGCGAAGCTCCGGCTCGCGGTCGTCGTCGCGAAGAACAGCACGCCCGTGACGTTGATCGAGTACCCCAGCGGAGCGTCCTTGTAGGCCGCGATCAGGAAGTTGCCCAGTGCCGGGAGCACGTTGGGGATGGCCTGCGGGAGCACGACCTGGCTCCAGGTCGCCACGGGGCCGAGGTTCATGGCGGTGGCCGCTTCCCACTGGCCCTTGGGCACGGAGTCGATGCCGGCGCGGTACGCCTCGGAGCAGTAGGTGCCGTAGTGGAACCCCAGCGCGATGATCAGCGTCGCGAGCGACGACCACACGCGCAACGGTTCCGGGATCCAGGAGATGCGCGGCAGACCGTAGAACAGGAAGAACAGCTGCACGAGCAGCGGGGTCGACCGCACGAACTCGATGAAGAACGCGGTCGGCCACCGGATGAGCCGGACCCCCGAGCGGCGCAGCAGGGCCAGGACCAGACCGATCACGATCGCCAGTGCGAACCCGCCGATCGTGGCCTGGGTGGTCACCCACAGCGCCCGCAGGAAGTCGGGGGTGTAGTCCCAGACGAAGCTCCAGTCGAAGGTGGTGTCGGGATCCCGGGTCCCCCGGGTCTCGAAGCTGGCCGAGCCACCGCCGTACAGCCACACGATCGCGACGGAGGCGAGGAACAGCACCAGCGCCAACCCGCCGCCGGGGGTGACCCGGATCCCACCGATCCGCACGCTCGGCGGACCGTCAGGTTCGGTGGGCAGCTGATCGGGCTCGGACGGGGTGTTCGCGTCGACGCTCATCGACCGCCCTCCTCGTCGTCGGGTCCGGACGCCGGGCCGGCGGCGGACCCACCCCCGTCGTGCGCGGCCGCCATGGCTGCGTCGGCTCCTGGCTCCGCGGCGTCCAGCGCGACCGCGCGGCGGCCGGTACGCGGCCGGTAGGTCCTCGCGGTGATCCGCTCGGCGATCCGGAAGATCAGCGCCACGATCTGCGAGAGGATGAAGTAGATGATCAGGCCGTTGAGGAACAGACCGGGGACGTCGATCGGCACCTCCATCTGCGTGCGGGCGTTGCGCAGGATCTGCATGGACGCGGTCAGGTCCCGCAGGCCGATCAGCGACACCAACGCCGTGCCCTTCAGGATCTCGATGGTGAGGTTGCCCAGTGGCGGCAGGATGATCGGCAGCGCCTGCGGAAGCACGACGTGGCGCACGCGCTGGGCCGCGGTCAGGTTCAACGCGATCGTCGCCTCGTGCTGGCCCTTGGGCACCGACAGCACGGCACCACGCACGATCTCCGCCCCGTACCCGCCCATGTTCGCACCGAGCGCGATGACCGACATCAGCACGCGGCTGGGCTGGCCGATGTCGAGCAGGATCGGCAGCGCGAACACGAACCAGAACAGCAGCACGATCGAGGACACACCGCGGAACAACTCGACGTAGGCGAGGGCGAAGCCACGCAGGAAGCGCTTCTCCGACAGCCGCATCAGCCCGAAGACGACCGACAGGACGACCCCGAGCCCGAAGGAGTACAGCAGCAGCGTGATCGTGGTCTGGGTGCCGACCCACAGACTGCGGTACTGGCCCGGCGTGAGGATCAGCTCTTCCATACGGGCTCCCGCGTCGGTCGGGTCGGTCACGTCGGTCGGTCACGTGCGTCGGTCCGACGCTGACCATCGAAGTCGACGCGCCCCGCCGGGTCGAGCATCCCGGCCGAACCGCGGCCGAGATGTCATGCGCCGGGTCCGGTGGACAACGCGGTCAGCGTTCCCACCGGACCCGGATGCTGCATCAGGATCCCACTCAGCCGGCGAGGTCCTCGACGGTGAGCGTCTCGGCGAGCTCGACGTCCTCGGCGGCGAAGCCGAAGCCGGTGGTGATCTCCAGCACGGTGCCGTCGGCCTGCAGTTCGCTGAGCACGTCGTTGAACGCGTCACGGAACTCCTGGTCGTCGAACGCGAATGCGCCACAACCGAGGACCTCTTCACCGTCCTCGTCGACCGGCAGGAAGAACTCGGTCGCCTCGATCTCCGGGTTGGCCTCGGTCTGCTCGACCACGGTCAGCGAGGTCCCGCCGACGGCGTCCACGCGACCGGCGATCAGCGCCTCGTACTGGGCGTTGACGTCGGCGAACAGCTCGATCTGGTCCGAGGGGATGCCGGCGTCGTTGGCGTAGTCCTCATCGACGGCGCCCGAGAGCACGGCCAGGGTGGCCCCCGACTCGGTCACCGAGTCGAAGTCCGTCAGGTCCATCGGGTTGCCCTCCGGAACCGCCATCGCGTAGGTCACGCAGTAGTCCGGGTCGGCGAAGATGACCTGCTCCGCGCGGTCCGGGGTGATGAACATCCCGGCCGAGATGAGGTCGAACTGACCGGCCTGCAGACCCGGGATCAGCGCACCGAAGTCCACGATCTCCGCGTCGACATCGGTGATGCCGAGCTCCTCGAGCACCAGGTAGGCGATCTCCGGTGCCTGGCCGGTGACGTTGCCGTCCTCGTCCTCGAAGGCGTAGGGCACCTCGTTGGCGATACCGATGGTCGCGCTGCCGGCGGCCTGCAGCTCACCGAGCAGCCCGTCGGCGTCGCCGGCGGCCTCCTCGTCGTCCTCGGTGGCCTCGTCGCCGTCGTCGGGCTCCTCCTCGACGGGCTCGTCGACCGGATCGTCGATCGGGTCCGCGTCGTCGACCTCGTCGACGCCGCAGGCTGCGGCGAGCAGCGCCAGGCTGCTCACGGCTGCGGCGATCCGCCAGCCCCTTCTCGTCTGTCGCGTACGCATGGTGTTCCTCTCATTGGCTTGATGGTCGACACCGGGCGGTCGTCGTTGGTCATGACCGGCCCCACGTCGATGCCGGTCCGATGCAGGCTCGTTGCCTCCCGCAAACCGGACCGGCCGGTGCTTACGACTGCGAACGTAGGGAGGCACCCGCGGTGTGTCCATTCTGTATGCAGTCTGAACACAGCCTGAGTACAGTCCCGGGACGCGACCCCAGGAGAGGCACAGATGGCAGCCGGTGTGTCGCGGCCGTCCACCGACGGCATCTACCTCGTGATGCGCGAGCGGATCTGCCTGCTCGATCTGGAGCCGGGCTCCCGGCTCACCGAGGAGGCGCTCGCGGCCGAGTTCGGGGTGAGCCGGACCCCGATCCGCCAGGTCCTCGAACGCCTCCAGCACCAGGGACTGGTGCAGCAGCGGCCCGGTTCCGGGGCGAGCGTCGCCATCATCGACACCAAGGCGATGCGCGACGTGTGGGCGGTGCGCCTCAAGATGGCGGAGCTGATCGGGGACTTCGTGCGACTGCCCGCCCCCGCTCCCGTGCTCGACCGTCTCGAACGGATCGCGACCGACACCGAGACGGTCCGGACGACCCGCGACGTGCGCGCGCTGGGCGCACTCTACAACGCCTACCATGACACGCTGCTGTCCGTCCTGGCCAACGACACCCTGCGCGAGATCCTCGATCGGCTCTACCACCAGACCGCCCGGGTGTGGCTGCAGTTCTTGCCGGAGATGGATCTCGACGCGGAGATCGACATGATGATCGACGAGATCCGCCAGACCCGCGAGGCGCTGGTGCAACGCACCGGTGCCCAGCTGACCAAGGTCCGCTCGACGCACATGCAGATGCTGTTGAGTCGCTTCAACGAGCACGTCGCCCGCCCGCTGGGCTGACCCGACGCGCGGAACGGGGTACCGGCCATGACTGCGACCGAGACGACCGCGACCACCGCCGACGACGCCTCCGCCCACCACGACCCGATCACCGTGGTCGACGACGAGGCGCTCGCCGCGCTGCAGCGTCGTGTGCTGTGGCTCGGGATCCGCAGCATCGACCACGCCAACCGCGAGCGGGCGTCGGTCGACGGGCTGAAGGTCGGGGGCCACCAGGCCTCGTCGGCGTCGATGGTGTCGATCCTGACGGCGCTGTTCTTCGGCCACCTCACCGCCCACGACCGGGTGGCGGTCAAGCCCCACGCCTCGCCGATCCTGCACGCCGTGCAGTACCTGCTGGACAACCTCGACCGCGACCAGTTGACGACGCTGCGCGCTTTCGGGGGCCTGCAGGCGTATCCGTCGGTGACCAAGGACCCCTTCGAGGTCGACTTCTCCACCGGGTCGGTCGGGCTCGGGGCGGTCGCGCCGCTGTTCGCCGCGGTCACCCGGCGCTACGTCGAGTCGCACTTCGGGCCCCGGCCCGATGCACGGTTCATCGCGCTGCTCGGCGACGCCGAACTCGACGAGGGCAACGTCTGGGAGGCACTGACCGACCCGATCGCCCAGGACGGGCTGGGCAACGTCACCTGGATCGTGGACCTCAACCGCCAGAGCCTCGACCGAGTCGTGCCCGGCGTGAAGGCCGGGCGGTTGAAGCAGATGTTCGCCGCGAACAACTGGCAGGTGGTCGAGGCCAAGTACGGCCGCCGGCTGACCGCGGCGATGGAGGCCCCCGGCGGTGATGCGCTGCGTCACCACATCGACGCCATGCCCAACGAGCGCTACCAACGCTCGCTCGCGCTCCAGGGCCACGAACTGCGGGACTTCTTCCTCGCCGGGGCCGACCCGGCCGTCACCCGCGCGCTCGCCGAGGTGTCCGACGACCACCTCGGTGCGGTGGTGCACGATCTCGGGGGCCACGACCTGCTCACCCTGCGCGACGCCTACCAGCAGGCCGACGCCGACCCGCAGCGCCCGGCGGTGGTGTTCGCCTACACGATCAAGGGCTGGGGACTGCCGATCGCCGGTGACCCGCTGAACCACGCGGCCCTGCTCACCGGTGACCAGATCGACGTGCTGCGCGCCCGCGACGCCGACCCGGACGACGAATGGGCCGGATTCGACCCCGACAGCCCCGAGGCAGCGATCATCGACACCGCGCGCGACCGGTTGCGACGCGATGTGGGCGACACGGATCATCCGGCGTCGGGCCCGCTGGCGGTGACCGTGCCGGACGCGACCGGCCCGAGGCCGAGCAAGCCGGTCTCCACCCAGGCGTCGTTCGGTCGGCTGGTTGCCCGGCTCGGCCGCGACGAGGACCTGCGGGCCCGGATGGTCACCACCTCCCCGGACGTCGCGGTGTCGACCGGCCTGGCCGGCTGGATCAACACCGTCGGGGTGTTCCACCACGGCCGGACCAGCGAGCCGCTGGAGCACGGACTGCTGCGCTGGGAGGAGAGTGCCGACGGTCAGCACATCGAACTCGGCATCTCCGAGATGAACCTGTTCAGCATGCTCGGGCAGCTCGGCGACGCGGGCCGCCTGCACGGCGAGCGGCTGCTGCCCATCGGCACGCTCTACGACCCATTCATCGCGCGCGGACTCGATGCGCTGATCTACGCGCTCTACGGCGGTGCGCGGTTCCTGTTCGCCGGCACCCCCTCGGGGGTGACCCTGAGCCCGGAGGGTGGCGCCCACCAGTCCAGCGTGACCCCGTCGCTGGGCCTGGAACTCCCGAACCTGGTGACCATGGAGCCCGCCTACGTCGGCGCGCTGGACTGGCTGCTGTGCGACGCCGTCGCCCGCCTGGCGCGTGACGACGACCCGGACGCCTTCTACCTGCGGCTGACCACCCGGGAACTGGACCAGGAGCCGTTCGAGCGCGCCATCGCCCGGGACGGCGAGGACGCAATCCGGGCCGACGTGCTGGCCGGGGCCTACCGGCTGCGCCGCAGTGGACACGCGGGACCGGCGGTGACCCTGTGCGCCAGCGGGGCGGTCATGCCCGAGGTGCTCGCGGCTGCGGCGGCCCTCGACGACGAGGGGGTCGCCGCGCACGTCGTCGACGTCACCTCGGTCGATCGCCTCTACCGTGGCTGGCGGTCGCGGCTCACCGGTGCGATGCGCCACGCGCGCCGACCCCGACGCGACCACCACCTCAACCGGGTGCTCGGGGGCCGATCCGGCCCGCTGGTCACCGTGCACGACGCCTCGCCGCACGCGCTGGCCTTCCTCGGTGCCGCAGTCGGTCGGGCAGTCGTCCCACTCGGGGTCGACGCGTTCGGACAGTCCGGCACGATCCCCGAGCTCTACGCCCACCACGGCCTCGATACCGGTTCGATCGTGAATGCGGCGCTGATCGCCCTCGACCTCGACACCGATCCCGACGCCGATCCGACCGACCACCACGCGGAGTAGCCCATGCCGACCGACGATCGCTACCGCCCCGGACGCGCCCACACCTCCCGTACCTTCCCGGTCATCCCGCCGATCTACCAGACCACGACCTTCGAGCTCGACGACACGGCCTACAAGGACATCCAGGGCACCGGCGGCCTGAACGAGACGTGGTACTCCCGCTTCTCCAATCCGACCGTCGATGCGGCGGCCGCGGAGATCGCCCGGTTCCACGGTGCCGAGCGCAGCCTGATGACCGCCAGCGGCATGGCCGCCATCGCGACCACGCTGCTCAGTCTGCTGCGCACCGGGGACACGCTGGTCGCCTCCCGCCAGGTCTACGGTGACACCGGCGACCTGATCGAACGGGACCTGCCCGGGCTGGGGATCAAGGTGGTCCGCGTCGACGCCTTCGACACCGACGGCTGGATCCGGGCCATCGAGCGGCACCGCCCGACCGTCGTGTACGGCGAGACACTCTCGAACCCGCAGCTGCGGCTGCTGGACATCCCCGCGGTCGCCGTCGCGGCCCATGCCGCCGGGGCCCGGCTGGTGATCGACAACACCTTCGCCACACCGCACTGCACCCGGCCACTCGAACTCGGGGCGGACGTGGTCGTGGAGTCGGCGACGAAGTTCCTGGCCGGCCACTCGGATGTCGTCGCCGGAGTCGTCAGTGTCGACGACATCGACCTCGCGGAGACGATCAAGCGCCGGATCATCACCTTCGGCGGGTCGCTGGACGCCCACGCCGCGTTCCTCGTCTGGCGTGGGACCCGGACGTTCCGGATCCGGATGGAGGAGTCGTGCCGGGTCGCGGCCGCGCTGGCCGACCGGCTCGCCGATCAGGACGACGTGATCGGGGTGATCCATCCCAGCCGCACCGACCACCCGGACGCGGACGGCGTCGTGGACCGGGTCATGGTGCATGCCCACGGCGCGATGCTCACGCTGGTGATCGACGGCGGCGACGAGCGCGCCCTGAAGCTGGTCCGCCATCTGCAGGTCGCGGTCGAGGCCACCAGCCTCGGTGGGGTCGAGACCCTGGCGAGCCTGCCGTTCAACTCCTCGCACTTCAACATGAGCCCCGACGAACGCATCGAGGCCGGCATCCTGCCCGGCATGGTGCGGCTCGCCATCGGCCTGGAGGGTGAGGACGTGCTGTTCGACGACCTCGTCGGGGCCCTGCACGCCAGCGTCTGACCGGCGTGCGCCTGCACGGCGACGGCCCACCGGCGGCTCCTCGGGACGACCGGCACCGCTACGGTGCCGAACGGAGCACCGCCACGCAGGTGCTCCGGCAACGACTGCACTGCACGCCGTCCTCAAGAACGCGCGGCAGCGGCCGACAGGAATGGAGACCGGCCCTTCGGGCGGCGTGCCCTGCTGCCGGCGGACCGTCCGGCTCCACCCTGCCTCGGCCACCGGACCCGTGCGGTCCGACGCCCGGCTGCCGGCTCGATCCGCCGCTCGACGACCGCCGAGCGTCAGCCCGGTCGGCCCTGAAGGGGGTGCACCATGACAGCAGCTGCGGCGACGGATGTCGATCAGGGTTCGCCGCTGAGCGCTGCCCAGGGACTGGTGCGGTCGGTGTTCGACGCGTGGGAGTCCCATGTCGCCGTACTGGCCACCGACGGCACGATCGAGATGGTCAACCAGGCATGGGAGCGCTTCGCGGCCGACAACGGCGGCGCGTCGGACGCGGTCGGGGTCGGCGTCGACTACTTCGCGGTCTGTGCGCGTGCGGCGGTGACCGATGCGTCGGCGGCGGCGACCCTGCAGGGCCTGCGCCGGGTGCTCGCCGGAGATCTGCCGGAGTACGTCGTCGAGTATCCCTGCCACGCCCCGGACGAGCAGCGGTGGTTCCGGCTCCGTGCCCGGCGGATGACGGTGGCGGACGAGACCCGGCTGCTGGTCGTGCACGACGACGTCACCGACCGCACCCAACTACAGCACGACGTGCGCGCCCGATCGCTGCTGCTGGATCAGATCGATGCCGCGGTCATCGCCACCGATCTCGCGGGCAGGATCGAGTTGTGGAGTCGGGCCGCCGAGCACCTCTACGACTGGTCGGCCGATG
Organism: uncultured Actinomycetota bacterium; assembly: GCA_964438785.1. Taxonomy (GTDB): domain Bacteria; phylum Actinomycetota; class Nitriliruptoria; order Nitriliruptorales; family Nitriliruptoraceae; genus PWLR01. The sequence goes on from CAYTLZ010000009.1 coordinate 30,618, forward strand.
AGGCCGTCGGCCGTCTCCTCCACGAACTGCTCGTGCCGGTGGACGCTGACGGCGTGGCGCACGACCTCGTCGAAGCCGTGACCGCCACCGGAGCCTGGGAAGGCGAGCTGACGGTCGATCGGGCCGACGGCTCGACCTTCCCGGCGCATGTCCGGGCCGCACACGTGCACGACGAGGCAGATGCACCCACCGGGATCGTCGTCGTCAGCCTGGACCTGTCGGTGCGGGTGGCCATGCAGGAGCAGCTGGGCCGCTCCAACCGGGAGTTGAAGGCGATCACCGACAGCATCGGTGACGGGCTGTGCGTGCTCGACGCCGATGGACGGATCACCTACGTCAACCCGCGCGGTCAGGGGCTGCTGGATGTGTATGTCACCGAGGCGCTCGGGGTGCGTCTGACCACGTGGCTGAGCGAGGGCACGCAGTCCGGATCGGATGGGCTGATCGCGATCGATCCGGACCATCCGGTGGAGTCGCTGGTGTCGCGGGCGGGTGGTTCGACGGTGCCGGTGGAGTACGTCGCCACGCCGCTGGTCGGGATCAACGACCACGAACCGGGCGGCTGGGTGGTGGTGTTCCGTGACATCACCGAACGTCGCGCCCGCGAGGGCAGGATCGCCGAGCAGGTCGATCAGGCCATGTGGCTCGGTCGGATCCGCCAGGCGTTGGACACCGACGGGTTCGTGCTCTACGCCCAACCGATCTTCGATGTGCGGACCGGCGAAGCCGTGCAGCACGAGCTGCTGATCCGGATGCGTGATCCGGACGACCCGGACGCGATCATCCCGCCCGGGAAGTTCCTGCCCGTGGCGGAGGAACTCGGCCTCGCCCCGGCCATCGACCGGTGGGTGCTGCTGCACGGGCTGCGTCTGGCCGCGACCGGCATGCCGGTCCAGATCAACCTGTCCGCCACGTCGCTGGACGACCCCACGCTGCCGCATCTGCTCGAGCAGCTGCTCGACGAGACCGGTGCCGATCCGGCGACCATCATCTTCGAGATCACCGAGACCGCCCTGCTCAACAGTGACGTACAAGCCGCCCGTTTCGCGGTGAAGGTCCACGAACTCGGCTGCCGTCTCGCACTGGACGACTTCGGCACCGGCTACGGCGGGTTCACCTACCTCAAACAGCTGCCCATCGACGAGCTCAAAATCGACATCGAGTTCGTCCGCGACGCGACCACCAACCCCGCCAGCCGCCACGTCATCGACGCCGTGGTCAGCCTCGCCCGCGCGTTCGGGCTGCACACCGTGGGCGAGGGCGTCGAGAACCAGGCCACCCTCGACATCCTCAAACAGCTCCACGTCGACTACGCCCAGGGCTACCACCTCGGCCGCCCCGCACCGATCGACGGCCCGACCGCGCGCCCCTGACCAGGGCAGCGACCGGGCCGTGCCGACCGACCCGATCGATGCCGGTGCCGGTGCCGGGTCACGGGCGGGCACGCCTTGCCACTCCAACCGGACGGGCCTCCCTCCTTCCGGGCAGCGACGCCGATGGGCGGACCGCGCCGCGATGTGCGAGCGTGGATGTCATGGGCATCCTGCGTCCGTCGCGCTTCCGGTCGTCGACACCCTCTGGTCGACGACCCGAGGTCGTCGACACGCTCCGTGGTGTGGTGCGCCCCGGCATCCACGCGTTGATCGCTGCCGTCGTGGGCGTCGTGATCGCGCTCGGCACCCTGCAGCTCGATGCGTTCGCCGGGTTGCAGCTGCCCGTGATGGTCGCGAACACGCGCGCCGTCGTCGCGGGGCTCGTCACCGCACTGGTCACGATCGCGCTGTTCTCGATCTGGATGCGCTCGGTCGTGGCCGGTCTCGCCAGTGGGCAGGTCTCGGCGCGGATCGTGGCCGAGTACCTCGATGACGATCTGCAGTGGGAGCTGATCACGGGCATGTCGGCCGCGTTCACGTTCACCTCGACGGTGCTTCTCCACCTGCCGGCGGACGACACCGCCGGTGTCCCCGCCGTCTCGGTCATCCTGGCGGTCTGCACGGTGATCCTGGGGTTGGTGATGGTGATGGGCGCGCTTCGCAGCGGCGTGCAGGGCCTCGCGCCGACACGGCTCGCCGCGTCGTTGGCAGCGCGGGCCCGTGCGGCCGTCCACAACGATCCGGCTCCCGACGGCACCTGGGCCGAGGACCCGTGGTACGGCGAACCCCTCCCCGAGGTGGCGGCGAGCATCGGCTCGGAGCACACCGGCTGGGTTCGCAGCATCGACCACCGCGCCATGTTGGCGGTCCTGCCCCCGCACAGCCGGCTGGGCCTCCACGTCGACGTGGGTTCGTTCGTCGCCGACGGCGACCGGCTCGCGAGCGGCGATGCCGCGCTGTCCGACGACGACCTCGACACCGTCCGTGACGCGATCGAGTTGACCGACGTCCGCGACCCGGGCGACGACGTCGGCTTCGTACTGCAGCAGCTGGGTGATCTGGCCCAGCAGGCCTTCGGAGCGGCCGGGGACAGCTCCCTGGCCGAAGAGGGACTGCTCCACATCCGCGCCATCCTCGGTCAGCTCATCGAGACCGGTGTCCCCTCCGGCCACGCGGTCGGAGCCGAGGGTCGCGCGGTCATCGCCCTCGAGCGACGAACGGTGTCCGACCATCTGTTCAACACCCTCGAGCCCCTGGTCCATGCGAGCCGCCAGGGGAGTCCCATCGCACGGCGACAGGTCGCCACCACCATCCGGCAGCTGCAGCGTCGACTGACCGCTGATCCGGGGCCGGGGACCTCGCTCACCGAACTCCTCCGACTGCTGGACCACGGGCCGGCGACGAGCGGTCCGGCGACGAGCGGTCAGGCTCCGGCGGCGACGAGCGCGACGGGCGTCGTCGTGTTGTTCACCGCACAGGCCGTGGTGGCGGTCCTGCGGCGTCATGGGCTGCTCGGCGGACTGGTCGACAACGCCCCGCTGCTGCTGATGGACAGCGGCGGGGTCCTGGAGGAAAACCTGGCGGCGGCACGGCTGACCCCGGCCGACCTCCGGGCCAAACTCCGCGAGGCGAACGTCGTCGACCCGGCGCGGGTCCACGCCGTCGTCTTCGAGACGACCGGCGACGTCAGCGTGCTCCACGGTGGCGACCGCTTCGACCCCGACCTGCTGCGTGGTGTGCGCCGCCGACTGCCGGACGACGGGTCGGCGACACCCGAACGCGGATGACCGCTCGCGGATGACCGAACGTCGGGCGAACCCCGTCCACGCGTCGGTGGTGCGCGCGCACCCACCACCCCAACGTGCCTGCGGACTTCGTGACACCTCGAGCCGGAACGACCGGCGATCGCGGAAGGGACGATCCATGGACGACCGGACGCACACGCCAGAGCCGGACCGCGGCGTGCGCCTGCTCGAGCGCTACGCCGACCGGAGCCGACCGCCCACACCCCGGGTGTACGCGGTGACCGGGGTCGCCCTGGGCGTCGCGATCGCCCTGTTCGGGATCCTGCCCGGTGCCTGGGGGGCAATGGTCGTGGCCGTGGTCGCCGCCGTCGGGGTTGGCTACGACCGGTGGCTGCTCCGACGCCACGACATCCCGAGTTTCCGCCACCTGCCGGCTTCCCTGCGGCGCGAGCAGCAGGCGCTCGTCGCTGCGGCCGTCGTGGGTTTGGCACCACTGCTGCTCACCCCCGTCGTGACCGCTCTCGAGCTCCAGGCAGGAGCGATCACCTCAGGGATCGTCGTCGGGCTGCTCCTCGCCATCGGTGGACCGATCGTCGATCGGCGCGCCCGGGCGTCGGCGGCCGATCTCCTCGACGACGAGCCCGACCATGATCCGCGCCGAGGGCGGGGAACTCCGGGAGACCGACCAGGATCGGGACACTGACCGCCACGTCGACGCAGCCGGCGTGGTCGCGGGGCTAACCGCCCGGCGACTGGCCGTCCCGCCGGTCGCCTGATCGGTGTCGCCACCGCTGATGCAGGACGAATGCCGTCGCTCCGCAGAGGACGGCCCCGCCGAGGCAGGTCAACGCCGCCACCTGTGGCGCGATCGACACCATCGATCGCGACGTCCCGTTCGTGGCCAGCAGCCATCCCGCTGTTGCAACGAACAACGCCGCAACGGCCATCGCGGCGACGGCTCCCCGGGCGAAGACCTTCCAGGCCGGCAGACCGACCTGCTGGGGCACGGCCACGTAGAGCCAGCAGGCGGCCGGCCAGAGCAGTGAGGTCGTGGCGATCAGGACGACGCCGGCATCCACCGATCCGAATGCCATCATCTGCACGTCCTCCTCGCTCGCGTGCCTTCCACCGTGCACGACCGGCTCGGCGCGGGTGGTGCCGCTTCCCGATCGGACGTCGGTGGTCCACCGCGTGCCTGCGACCGTTCAACCCCAGTCGCGGTAGCTGGCCGGGGCGCGCCAGGCGACCAGCGCTTCGGCCGGCCAGGTGAGCACCAGCAGGGCCAGTCCGGCGACGGGAACGGCGAACGCGGTCGCGAGCCCGATGATCGAGACGACGGTGCTGGCACCCCACCCGGCGAGCAGCCACGGGTACAGGCCCGCGGGCAGGGGCCGGCGCCAGGCATCGACCGCGTTGGCGCGGGCGAGCAGCAGCAGATGCAGGATGGCGACGAGGCTGAGCAGTGCGAGGTAGGGCACGACGGATCCGCGCAGGGTGGGGTCGCGACCGAGCAGGCTGGTGGGGAACGGGATGAGCGCGACCGCGCCGAGCAGGACCAGGTTGAGCACGATGAGGCCGGGCTCCAACCGCTCCAGGTTGGCCAGGAACCGGTGGTGGATCCACCAGAAGTGCGCGATGACCGCGAAGCTGAGCACGAACGCGATCAGCGGACCGGACTGGTCGACCAGGACACCGTCGAACCGGTCGAGCGACACGACCGAGGCGTCGAGGGTGAACACCAGCAGGGTGAGCGCGATCGCGAACAGGGCGTCGCTGAGGTTGACGACCCGGGCGAACTCCAGGGTGTCGCGGGCGTGGCCCGCAGGCCCGTCACCGGGCGGCGTGGGCCCCGTCACCGACGCTCGTCCCCGGTGTCGCTGTCCGCGGGCCGGTCGGTGCCGCGAGCCGGTGGTGCTGTCGCCGGGGCGTGGTCCGCGTCGCTGCGGTCTCGGGAGGGCCGGAGCAGCACCACCACCCCGATGAGGATCAGCAGAGCGGGCACGACGTACATGCCGATGTCGCGGATCCCGGCGATCTCGGCAGCACCGAGGAAGGTGAGGATGCCACCGGGGATCAGCGGCCACCGGGCCGTGTCGACCTCGCCCGACAGCCGGTCGATGACGGTGATCGCGACGAATCCGAGTCCGACACCCACCGTGGCCGCCTGGCTCGGGCCGCCCTGCGACGCGACGATGAGCCCGGCCCCGAGGCCGGTCAGGATCCCGCCGGGGATCAGCAGTCCGTACGCACGGGTGGCGAGGTAGGCGACGATGAACGCGAGCCCCACACCGGGCACCACGACGACCGCGTCCACGTCGGTGGTCGCGGCCAGGGCCCACAGCAGCCCACCCGCGATGAGCAACAGGCCGAGGATCTTCCGGGGGTCACGCACGGGGTCGTCTCCTGCGGTCGGTCGGCGTGCGTCGGTGCCGGGCACCGACGATACGTCGGGAGTGGCTCGGTCGTCAGTGGTTCGCTCGTGATGGGTGATCCGGGGATGATGGGTGTTCAACGTGTCACCTCGTCGGCGATGGCGCGGAAGACCGCGATGGATTCGTGGTCGCGCTCGTCGAAGCCGCCGTCGATGCTCGACTTGGCGATGACCACCCGGTTGACCGGATCGACGTAGACGTACTGGCCCCAGACCCCGATCGCGGTGAACTCGTCGTTGACGCGGTCCTCCGGGATCCACCACTGGTAGCCGTACCCGAAGGTCCAGGACGAGGCCGGGTTGTCGCCGGGTTCGAGGTGCGGCGCCTCGGGATCGGTGGATGCCTCGACCCACCCGGCCGGCAGGACCTGGCGACCGTCCCGGACGCCGTCGTCGAGGTAGAGCCGGCCGAAGCGGGCGTAGTCACGCAGTTGGGCGTTGACACAGCAGAACCCGATCTCCGCATCCGTGCGATCGGTGCTCCAGAACGCATCACCCTCCATGCCGGCGGGCTGCCACAGCTCGTCCTGCACGTAGGCGGCGATCGGTCGGTCCGTCGCCGCCGCGACGACCGCGGCCAGTACCCCGGAGTCCGAGCTGATGTAGTCGTTGTAGGTCCCGGGTTCGCGGCTGCGTTCGAGGTCGGCGTAGTAGTCCAACATCGGCTCACCGAACGCCATGGACCGCGCGAAGATCATGTTCACGTCCGCGAACGTCGAGTCGTAGCCCTCGTCGAAGTCCACCCCGCTGGACATCGTCAACAGCTCGCGCACCGTGACCCCGTCGTAGCCCGACCCGGCCA
>CAYTLZ010000010.1:0-36188 GCA_964438785.1 uncultured Actinomycetota bacterium
GTCGACGCGGTCGGCGGTGGCGATGGATCGGCTCATCGGCCCAGACTAGCTAGCCGGTCCGCCTGCCGACCGTCGGTCGGGGCACGTGGCGGGCACGTTCGACGTGGCGCAGCAACGACTCGAGGTCGGCCGGCCGCTGGTAGTGGTAGCCCTGGGCGAAGCCGGCACCGGCCCGGATGAGCAGGTCGCGCTGAGCCGTGTCCTCGACGCCCTCGGCGACGACGTCGAGCTCCAGGGTCCGGCACAGCTGGATGATGGCACCGACGAGCTGGCTCGCCGCGGGATCGGTGGCCATCCCGACCACGAAGCTGCGGTCGATCTTGACGATGTCGACCGGCAGGCGACGGAGGTAGGCCAGCGAGCTGTAGCCGGTCCCGAAGTCGTCGATCGCGAAGCGCACCCCGTGCTCACGCAGGGCATGCATGACCGCGAGCACGCGATCGGTGTCCTCGAGCATCGCCGTCTCGGTCAGCTCGAGGATGAGGTGGGCGGCGGGCAGGCCGTGCCGGTGCAGCGCCGCCAGCACCAGGTCGACGGTGTCGAAGGAGCGCAGCTGGTGCGAGGACACGTTGACCCCGATCCGCAGGGGGTCGTCGGGATACGCCCGGTGCAGCATGGCGGCGGCCGCGACCGCCTTGTCGAGCACGATCTCGCCGAGCGCGCCGATCAGGCCCGTGCCCTCGGCCATCGCGATGAAGCGGTCCGGCGCGATCGGCCCGCGCACCGGGTGGTGCCACCGGGCCAGCGCCTCGGCCCCCGTGACCCGGTCGTCGTCGAGCGCATGCACGGCCTGGTACGCGACCTCGATCTCCCCGGCCTCGACGGCGCGGGCGAGATCGTCGGTGAGTTGCCGGCGGGCGACGGTGGCCGCGGTCATCGCGGCCCGGTGGAGTGACCAGCACTGCTTGCCGTCGGACTTCGCCTCGTACAGGGCGATGTCGGCGTCCCGGAACATGTCCTGCGCATCGCGTTCACCCCGGTCGACCGCGATCCCGATGGACAACCCGATGCGGATCTGACGGTCCTCGAGCTGGAAGGTGTCGTCGGTCGCGGCGAGCAGCCGCTGCGCGGTGGACACCGCGTCGCGCGTCTGGTCGAGGCCCTCGCACAGCACCGCGAACTCGTCGCCACCGATCCGCGCCAGGGTGTCGTTGGCCCGCAGCGAGGCCGACAACCGGCCACCGAGTTGGATGAGCAGTTCGTCGCCGGCGGGATGTCCGAGGGTGTCGTTGATGTCCTTGAAGTCGTCGAGGTCGCACAGCAGCACCGCGATCGAGGTCCCCGTCCGTTCGGCGCGGTGGAGCGCGGTCTCGAGCCGCTGCTGGAACAGCGTGCGGTTGGGTAGTCCGGTCAGCGGGTCGTGGAAGGCGAGATGGCGCAGTTCGGATTCGAGCTGTGTCCGCTCGGTGGTGTCGTGGACCGTGAAGACCAGTCCGCCGACGTCCGGATCATCGCGGCGATCGATGGCCACGAGATCGGCGTCGAGTTCGCGCCCGCCCGCGTCGACCAGTCGGACCCGCATCCGGATCGGTCGGCTGTCACCGTGCGCGATGCGGTCCGCGAGGGCCGTCGCGGTCGCGCGCCGCTCGTCGGGGTGCAGACACGACAGCAGCGCACGGGTCGACCGGCCGGTGGGATCGGTGCCGAACAGCGACGTGGCCGTCGGGGTCGCGTAGTCGATCGTGCCGGTCGCGCTGACGACGATCACGATGTCGGCCGTGTGCCGTACGAGCGATTCGAAGCGTCGTTGGGTGCGGTGCCGTTCGTCGGCCAGCTCCGTCGCGCGGGCCGCCTCGAGCCGGCGCAGGAGCCGGAAGACCCGGATCGTGATCAGCAGCAGCACGACCGCTGTCGCCGTGGCGATCGCGGCGTCGTCGTCTCCCTCACCTCGCACCAGCAGGACGCCGGGAAGTGCGAGTGCGGCCACGCCGTGGGGGGCGATGCGGCGGGCCGGGGAGCGACGGACCACCGGCGTGTCGGGGTCGGTCAGCGCGGCGGCATCCGGATGCAGGGCCGCCAGGGTCAACGCCCCGGCGACGAGCAGCCAGCCGACCGCGAGCGCACCGTCCGGTCGGTAGATCCCGTTGAGGGCCAAGAACCCCATCCCGAGCGAGGTGGCCACCAGGGTGGTGAGTCCGGCGACGAGCCCGATGGCGGACACGCCATCGGTCAGACCGAGCTGCGCGAACCGCCAGATCGCCACGACGAGCAGCACGTGCAGCAGCGGGTGGGTGATCACCACCCAGACCCCGAGGGGGCCGTCGATGAGCGGGGATCGCAGCAGGGGACTGACGAGGGCCACCCAGGCCACGATCGACAGGCTGGCCCCCACGACGGCGGCGTCGAGCACGGCCGTGACATCCGTGCGCTGACGTTGTCGGACGAACGCGGTGAGGCTGACGGCCACCAGCAGCAGACCGACCTGGAAGGGAAGGTGGGCGGGGCCGGGCCAGGGATGGACCTGACCGGTCCAGGCGGGCCAGGCGACGACGATCCGATCGCTCAGCGCGAAGCAGGGGATGGACAGCGACAGCAGCACCCACGGCGTACGTCGGCCGGCGGGGCTGATCCGTGCCCGCTGCGCCGTGGCGATCACGACGGCGATGATCCCGATCATCGGGATGATGGCCCGCGCCGCACTGCGATCCGGCATCGCGAGGTAGGCGACCACGAGCACGGCGGTCGCCACGCCGACCAGCAGCGATGCATTCCATCGAGGTGGTGCGGCCCGGGGCGGGTTGGTCGTCACACCTGCAGACATCGGCCGTGCTGGTCGCCACCCGAAGGTCGGCGACGCTTCCGGCCGGCTCCGTGCGCCACCCGCGCAGGTCGGGGCGACATCGGGGCCATCCCGCTGGGTATCGTCGGGACCGTGGACGAGTCGACCGCCGCACAGCGCGCCATCCTGCAACGCTCGGTGAACACCGAGCGGGCACTCACCCTGCCCCGACCACGGCTGCGGGGGGTCTCCCACCTCGTCGCCGCCGTCCTCGTGCCACCGCTGGCGGTCGTCGCCGTGGTGCTCGCCCCCGACGCCCGGTCGCGCGTTGCCCTGGCCGCCTTCGGGTTGGGCATGGCCGTGATGTTCGCCTGCAGCGCCCTGCTGCACCGTCGGCGGTGGGATGCGACCACCTACGAGCGGCTGTTCCGGCTCGACCACAGCGGGATCTACGCGGCGATCGGGGGCACCGGGGTCGCGCTCGCGCTGCTCGGACTGTCGGGCTGGCCGTCCCGGGTGCTGTTCACGGTGGCCGTGGCCGGCGTCGCGCTGGGCGTCGTCGTCGAGTGGTTGCCGTTCGCACCGCCGAAGGGGTTCAACAGCGCGGTGTACCTGACGCTGGGCTGGGTACCGGTCGCCCTGCTGCCGTGGCTGTGGTGGTCCTCGGGGCCGGGGACGGTCGCCCTGTTGTTGGGTGGTGGCCTGCTGTACACCGCCGGTGCGACCATCGTCGGTCTGCGCCGTCCCGATCCGTCCCCGACGTGGTTCGGCTACCACGAACTGTTCCATCTGCTCGTGATCCTGGCGGTCACGACCCACGCCGTGATGCTGCTGCGACTGGTACCGGCGGCGAGCTGATCCACCCGGCGACACGGCCCTGATCGGTCCGTGGCCCCGCTCGGCCCGAAGCACGGCGTGTCAGGAGGTCCGTCATGTCCACCACCGCTGCTGCGGCGAGGGTGTCGCCCGCCGCGTCGACGGGCGCGCCCGCGCTCGCGCTTCGCGGCCTGCGCAAGACCTATCCCGGTCCGCCCGAGGTGCACGCCATCGACGGCATCGACCTCGAGGTCCCCCGAGGGGAGATGTTCGGTCTGCTCGGCCCCAACGGGGCGGGTAAGTCCACGACCGTCGGGGTGTGCACCACCCGGATCCGTCCGACCGCCGGGCAGGCCTGCGTGCTGGGACTCGACGCCGTCGCCGACGCGCCGCGCGTGAAGCGGCGGATCGGGGTCGTGACCCAGACCAACACCCTGGACCGCTCGTTGACGCTCGAAGAGAACCTCTACTACCACTGCCGCTACTTCGGCTGGTCCCGACGCCCGGCCCGGCGGCGGGCGGAGGAACTGCTCGACCGGTTCCGACTCGGCGACCGACGTGAGGCCTTCCCGGAGCAGATCTCCGGGGGCATGGCCCAGCGGTTGCAGGTGGCCCGCGCCATCGCCCACCGCCCGGAACTGCTCTTCCTCGACGAGCCGACCGCCGGACTCGACCCCCAGAGTCGCATCGCGTTGTGGGAGCTGGTGGAGGAGCTGCGCGAGGACGGCATCACCGTGGTGCTGACCACGCACTACATGGAGGAGGCCGACGCGCTGTGCGACCGGGTCGCCATCGTCGACCACGGCTCCATCCTGGTGTGCGACACCCCCGAGCAACTCAAGTCCGACCACGGACTCGGGGCCATCGTGGACATCACGCTGGACCGGGTGGCCGACGACGAGGTGCTCGACGAGCTGCGCGCGCTGCCCGCCGTCACCGACCTCGACGTCGATGACACCACCCTGCGGGTCATCGCCGGCTCCAGCGACGGACTGGTCGCCCGGCTCGCCGACACCCTGGGAACCACCGGCCTGCGGGATCTGTCCGTGCAGTCCGCGACGCTCGAATCGGTCTTCATCAATCTCACGGGAAGGGACCTGCGTGAGTGACGCAACCGCCGCGCGCACGGTCGCGACCGCACCCGGTGCCGCCTCCGCCGAGACCCGGACCGCCGAACCCGGGCGGCTGCGGGCCACCGCGGACGCCATCGGCGGGCTCATGCTTCGTGATCTGCGGGTCCTGCGTCGCGAGGCGGGACCGTTCGTCATCCGCACCGTCGCACAGCCGTTTATGTTCGTGTTCGTCTTCGCCTACATCTTCCCGCGGATCGGCCAGGGGATCGGCGGGGCCGGGGGCGCGGACGACTTCGCCACGATCCTGGTCCCTGGTCTGATCGCGGTCGCCATCATCTTCCAGGGCATCATCGCCGTGGCTCTGCCGCTGTCGACGGAATTCGGCGGCACCAAGGAGATCGAGGACCGCATCATGGCACCGGCCCGGGTCGAGGCCGTCGGCGTCGAGAAGATCCTGTTCGGGGCCGCCCAGAGCGTGCTGGCCGGCGTGGTCGTCTTCCCGATGGTCGTCGTGATCCCGGCCACCCCCGCTGCGCTCGAGGTCACCAGCTGGACGCTGCTCGTGGTCGTCGGCGTCCTGTCGGCGCTGCTGTCCGGTGCCCTGGGTCTGGCGCTCGGCACCTATGTCAGCCCCAAGCAGATCGGGTTGATGTTCTCCATCGTCGTGCTGCCGCTGACCTTCCTGGGGGCCGTGTACTACCCCTGGGCGGCGCTCGAGTCGATCCCCTGGTTGCAGATCGGTGTGCTGATCAATCCGCTGGTGTACGTGAGCGAGGGGCTGCGCGCCGCGCTGACGCCGTCGATCGAGACCATGCCGACCGTGGCGTACCTCGGTGCCCTGCTCGTATCGGTCGCCGTGCTCACCTGGATCGGCCTGGCCGGGTTCGTGCGGCGGACGGTCGGCTGATCGTCCCCGCCACCGGTGGTCCGCTCCGCACGGAGCAGCCAGCGGCAGCCCACGAACAGCACGAGCGCGAAGACGGCCACGGCGAGCAGCAGGTCGAACTCGATCAGGCCGCTCATCGTGGCCCGGATGGTCGCCGCATCCGTCGTCGTGCCGGGTCCGGTCGCACCGGGTGCCGGGTGTCCGCCGGTCATGGTCGCCTCCTGTTCGCGGGTGGTCGCCCACGCTACGAACCGGGTGTGACAACGTTGGCGTCAGGACAGGCAGCGGCCGGTCTCGCCCTCGACGCGGGGTGCGTCGAGGATCCCGTCCACCTCGGCGCGGTCGAGGGCGTACGCGGTGGTGCGGCGGTCGGGGCTGATCGCGAACACGATGCCGACGACCCGACCCGCCGTGTCGATGACCGGTGACCCGGAGTCGCCCTGCCGGAGTTCGGCGGCCAGGAAGAGCACCGACCGGTCACGGCCGGGGTTGCCGTAGATGTCCCGTCCCGTGGCCGTCCGGCGGTCGTCGATGCGTAGCGGTGCCACCCGCGGCTCGCGCTGGCCGCCCGGGTAGCCGATCGACACCCCGTCACCGGGGATGTCGGCCGGACCGAGACTGAGTGCCGTCTGCCCGAGGTCGGGCACCTCGAGCACGGCCAGATCGCGGTCGGGGTCGAAACGCACGACCCGCGCCGCCCGCACGGTGCCGTCGGGGCGGTGCACCTCGACGCTGTCGGCACCGGCGACGACATGGGCATTGGTGATCACGGTGTCGGTGGCGATCGTGACGCCGGACCCGTCGTAGCGCCGGCCACAACCGCGCGACTGCACCTGCACGGTGGACGCGGTCGCCTGGGCGACGATCGAGCGGTCGACCGGGATCTGATCGGGTGGTGGACTGGTCTCCGGTGACGGACGCAGGTCGTCGAAGACGGCCGGGAACCGACTTGCACCGACGAGTGCGCGCAGGTCGTGGGCGAGTGCCGGCTGGTCGGGTGCCAGCGTGTCGATCGCCGCGATCAAGGTCGATCCGCGCACCTGTTGGGCGACGCCGCCCGTGGTCTCCGACGCCGCGGGCAGCAGCAGCCACAGCACCACGAACACCATGCCACCGCCTGCGATCGCACCGAGTACCCGGTCGACGCCCGACAGCGGTGAGGCCGCGACCCCCTCACGCAGGTGGGATCCGACCGACTGGAACACGCCCATGCACACGGTGACGGTCATCGCGAGCACGGTCAGCCCGGCCACGAACCGCACGGTCGGGGAACCGGTCTCCAGCACCCGCAGTACCAGGGGCACGGTGAACGTCGATGCGAGCGCGCCGGCACCGAGTCCGATCCAGGTCAGGACACGGGCCACCAGACCGACGCGCAGCCCACCGACGATGGCGGACAGCAGCAACAGGCCGAGGGCGAGATCGAGGAGGTTCACCCCGCCGACGGTACGCGAAAACGGCCGCCCATCCGACAGGATGGGCGGCCGTGGCCGCGTCGGCGACGCTCAGTCGCTCCGGTGATGCTCAGTTGCTCAGGGCCCGACGCTCCGCGATGCGCTTGTGGTAGTCATCGAGCCGGGTGTGCAGCTTCGCGGGGGAGAGCTCCGCCTGCGGGTGGTGCCCGTCGCGGCGTGCGATCCACAGCGGCCGCAGCTCACCCTGCCAGCTGGCCGACTCGTCGATGTCGATGCGCCAGTCCGGGAACTCCGATTCCAGCCAGGCGATGGTTGCCCGCGCCTGCTCGTCGAGTCCCGCGTCGCCAGCCGCATCGGGGCGTGTGGACGGGGCCAGTGAGGTATCGGGGAAAGATGTCTCGGCCATCGTCGTCTCCTACGGGTCGGTACTACGTGCGGTCGTGGGTTGGGTTCGGTGAGCCGGGCCGCATGGACGGGCCGGTTCAGCCGCTGCGGCGCAGATCGTTGACCGCCTCCATCCTCACCCATACAACGCCCTGCCGGAGGCGATCCTTCCGTCCAGTCGGCCACCTGCGTGTCCGGTTGCATGGTCAGCCCGTGGGACCGTCGCTCGTTTCCGACCCCGTCGCTCGTTTCCGACCCCGTCGCTCTTTTCCGACCCCGACCCGGCCGCGGGGGGCCGGGACCCGAACGGCTACGGTGTGAGGCTCGCTTGCGACCAGGAGTGCACGGGTGGCCCTTCGGCCCCAATTGACGTTCGTCCCCGGCACCCTGGTGCCGGCGGGCGGTTCCTTCGTGGTCTGGTCCACCGACGAGGATGCCGATGTCGACGACCTCGCCACGGCGGCGGCGGCGCTGGGGCTGCCCGTGGGCGACCCCACCACCCTCGACACGATCCGGCTCGGTGAGGACGGGGTGATGGTCGCGGAGGTCGTCGGCCGGTCCGTGCCGATCCTGCCGGCCGTCCGTCGGTTGGCCGCCATGCCACCGGGCGAGGACTGGCCGGCGTGGTCACGACCGGCGGCCTCGGTCCTCGGGTGGAGTGTCGCGGCGAAGCTCGGGCTCGAACTCGTCGCCGCCGGCCGGCTGCTGCCCGACCTCGAGCCGGGCGAGCGACCCCGCGAGGGCCGCGCCGCGTGGCGCGCAGCGGCACCGGCGGATCCGCGCCCCGCCCAGTTGGCCGCCGCGCTGCCGATCGCGGCGCACGCCCTGCGCGACCCGGCCGGCGAACTGTGGTCGGCCGTGAACCTCGTGCACGCCTTTCTCGACGCGGTCGCCGACACCTGCGCCCGGGAGGGCCGCCGACCGGAGATCGATCCGCGCCGGCGCGGACCGCGGCGGGCCTTCGTCGAGATGTGGTCGGACGCGCTCGGTGGTAGCGACCCCATCGTCGAGCACCTGCGGCTCGACGCCGAGGAGATCGCCACCGACATCGCCGACTGGGCCGCGCCGCTGATGGGTCGTGACCGGCGGGCGACCGCGCGGCTCGCGATCCGGGTCGAGCTCCCCGATCTGGGTGGCGGCGACGACACCCTGGTCACCGAACGGCTGGCGTCGACCGACGCCCCCTGGCATCTCGAGTTCCTCCTGCAGTCGACCAGCGACCCGGCCCAGCGGCGGACGGCCGCCGAGGTCTGGGCCCGCGAGGGCCGCTCCATCGAGTTGGGCGGGCGGCGCATCGACGACGCCGAGGCATCGCTGGCACGCGGGCTGGCGGTCGCGGCCCGCTTGTTCGCGCCGATCGACCGCGCCCTGTCGACCGATCGTCCGCACCGCCTCGCGATCGATGCCGAGGAGGCCGCACGACTGCTGGCCGAGGGTGTCGACGCGCTCACCGCGGGGGGGATCGCGGTCGAGATCCCCGCCGAACTGCGCGACGCCGGCGACCGGCGCCTGCGTCTGCGGGTCCGGATCGGCCAGTCCACCCCCGGCGCGCCGCGGGTCGAGGGCGCGTCCCCGCTGGGCCTGTCGTCGCTGACCGACCTGAGCTACGAGGTCGCCCTCGGCGAGGACGCCCTGTCGGCCGACGAATTCGCGCGCATCGTGGCGCTCGGTCAACCGCTGGTGCGCTGGCGCGGGCAGTGGGTCCGGGTCGATCGGGACGACGCCGACCGCATCGGCGAGCTGGCGGGCGGCAGCGCGTCGCTGGAACTGACCGAGGCACTGGCGGCGGCGCTGTCGGGCCAGCACCACGTGCGCGACGTCGGCTGGGTCGAGACCGTCGCTGACGGGGCCGTGGGCGAACTCATCGAGCGCCTGCGCAATGCGGACGGGCCCGGGGAGGCGAACATCGTCGGTATCGACGGCGACCTGCGCGCCTACCAGGAGCGGGGCGTGGCCTGGATGCAGCGCCTCTCCGAGCTCGGCATGGGCGGTGTGCTCGCGGACCAGATGGGGCTCGGCAAGACGATCCAGGCGATGGCGCTGCTCACCTCGCGGTCGCAGGACCGCCCGCACCTGGTGGTCGCCCCGACCTCGGTGGTCGGTAACTGGGAACGCGAGCTCGCCCGGTTCGCGCCGGGCCTGTCGACCGTGCGTCACCACGGTCCCGAGCGGGCCGTGACCTCCCGGGCCTTCAAGCCCGGTCAGGTCGTGGTGACCACCTACGCACTGCTCCGGCGCGACATCGGCATGCTCGAGGACGTCGACTGGGACGTCGTCGTCTTCGACGAGGCCCAGCAGATCAAGAATCCGGCCTCCAAGGGTGCCCGTGCGGCCCGGGCCCTGCCGGCCCGGGTGCGCATCGCCATGACCGGGACGCCCATCGAGAACCGCCTGTCGGAGCTGTGGGCGATCATCGATCTCACCAACCCCGGCCTGCTCGGCCCGCAACGGGTGTTCCAGGACCGGTTCGCCGTCCCGATCGAACGGTGGCGCGACGACGCCGCCGCGGCGCGCCTGCGCCGGCTGGTCGCACCGTTCGTCCTGCGCCGCCGCAAGGATGATCCGGGCGTGTCGGTCGACCTACCGCCCAAGCAGGAGATCACGGTCGCCTGTTCGCTCACCCGTGAGCAGGCCGCGCTCTACCAGGCGGCGGTCGACCGCGCCTTCACCGGTGAGGGCCTCGGCAGCACCGCGTTCGAACGGCGTGGTCGCATCCTGGCCCTGCTCACGGCGCTGAAGCAGATCTGCAATCACCCGGCGCACTACCTGCGCGACGGGGGCAGCCTGCCGGGCCGGTCGGGGAAGCTCGCGCGCGCCACCGAGATCCTCGGGGAGCTGACCGACGCCGACGAACGCGCGCTGGTGTTCACCCAGTACCGCGAGATGGGGGAGCTGTTGTCGACCCACCTCGCCACCACCCTGGGGCTGCCCGAGATCCCGTTCCTGCACGGTGGGGTGCCGCTCGCCAAACGTGACGAGATGGTCCGCCGGTTCCAGGAGGACGACGACGCCCCGCCGATCCTGCTCGTCTCCCTGCGGGCCGGCGGCACCGGGCTCAACCTGACGCGTGCCAGCCACGTCGTGCACTTCGACCGCTGGTGGAACCCCGCGGTGGAGGACCAGGCCACCGACCGCGTCCACCGCATCGGCCAGACCCGGGCCGTCACCGTGCACACGCTGGTGACCGCCGGCACCGTCGAGGACCGCATCGCGGAGCTGCTCGACCGCAAGCGGGCCCTGGCCGATGCCGTGGTCGGCACGGGCGAGGCCTGGATCACCGAGCTCGACGACGCCGAACTGCGGGATCTGGTGTCGCTGTCCACCGACCAGCTGCCCGGCGACGACGACGATGACGACGAGGCACCGGCCCCGACCGGTCGTCCGACGCTGATCTCCCTGCCCGGTGGGCGCGCATGAGCGCCGGGACCTCCATCGACGACGCGATCGCCTGGGCCGACCGGTGGCGCGGGGTGCTCGATGCCGCCGGTCCGTCGGCGGCACGTCGCATCCAGCGCGGTCAGGCACTCGCCCGCCGGGGTGCGGTGTCCGATCTCGACCTGCGGGTCGGCGAGGTGCGCGGCAGCGTCGCCGAGGCCCGCAGCCATCCCTACCAGGTGACGATCACCTGGGAGCCGGCCCCCCGCGAACGGTGGGACGAGGCGGCCGAACAGCTCCGGCGGGAGCTGCGCTTCACCGCCGCGCTGCTCGACGGCACCCTGCCCGCGGACCTGGCCGACGCGCTCGGCGAGGTCGGTGTCCACCTGCTGCCCGCGTTCGCCGATCTCGAGCTGTCGTGTTCGTGCACCGAACGGGCGGCGGTCTGCCGGCATGTCGCCGCCGTCCACGATGCGGCCAGTGTGCTGATCGGTCGCGATCCCGTCCTGCTGCTGCGACTCGCCGGCCGCGACCATGCGGTGCTGCTGCGTCAACTGCGTCGCGATCCCCGCTCGACCGACACCACGGTCGACGTCCCGCTCGATCTGAGCCACGGGCTCGAGGCGGCCCAGGGCGACCTCGACGCGATCGATCTCCGCCCGACGCCGGTCGCCGATCCGGGGGCGTTGCTGCGCCAGCTCGGTGATCCGCCGGGCGTCGCCGACCCCACGGGACTCGAGGAACTCGTCGAGCGTGCCGCCGCCGCTGCCTGGCGACTGGCCGCCGGTGACGGCTCGGACGCCGCCGACGAGGAGGTCCTGCTCGCCGAACTCCGTGCGCAGCGCATGGCCACGGCCGGTTCCCTGGCCGACTCGCTGGGCCGGGAGCTGCCGACCGTCATGGACGAGCTCGAGCGGTTGTTCGACGCGGGCGCGGTCATGCGGACCGGGTCGGGCGAGAAGGCGAAGTACCGGGCCGCCGGGGCCTGAGCCGGGCCGGCCGCCGTGAACCGGCAGGCGCGCGGCCCCTCAGCCGTCCGCGCGGTCGTCGTCGAGCCACCGCGCCGGCAGGGCCGTGGTCCGCCCACGCAGGTACTCGGCGAGCCCTTTGGCCTGCGGGTCCGGGCGGGTGGAGCCGGCCACGCCGTCCCCGAGCAGCCCGTGGATCACCACGTTGACCGCGCGCAGGTTGGGCAGCGGGTGGATGTCGATGTCGAGCCCGGCCGTCTCCGGGAGCAGTTCGTGGACGTCCCCGGGGGTCGCGAACCGGGCCAACAGCCAGTCGAGGTGGTCGTCGTCGGTGACCCACACCCCGATGTTCGCATCGCCACCCTTGTCCCCGGACCGGGCCTGCACGAGCCGGCCGAGGGGCGCGTCGACGAACGGTCCGAGGCCGTCGAGCACCTCGGCGGCGTCGGGTCGGGGCACGACCGGCGCGGGCGTGTCCGACGGGGGTGCAGCCGTGCCGTGTGTCGCGGACGGGGCGAGCACGGCACTCGGTCGGATCGTGACCGGGGCGTCGTCGTCGACGTGGACGGTCTCGGTCAGGACACCGGCGTCGACGCATGCCGGCCACCACCGGCCGATCGGGGTGGGTGCGGCCGGGGGCGCCGTCAGGGTGAAGCCCGCATAGCTGGAGAGCGCCAGGCCGACGATGCGGTCGGCGAACGCCCGTCGGGACACCGGCTCGGGAGCCGGGTCGGTGACGATCAACGACAGCGTCGAGGTGGCGTCCTCGTTGCGCCGCGCGTCGGGATCGCCACGTCGCCCTGCGCGCCACTCGACCTGATCGATCGCGGCCAGATCGACGACGGTGGCGACCTGCCGACGCAGCAGGGCCGCCTTGGCCTCGACGTCGCGGCCGGTCAGCACGAAGGTGACGGTGTTGCGCCAGCCGCCGAAGGTGGTGATCGCGACCTTGGCGGTCGACGGCGGCGGCTCACCGCGCACACCGGTGATGGCGACGCGGTCCGGGCCGTCGGGTGCCACCTCGATGCAGTCGAACCGCGCGGTCACGTCGGGGCCGAGGTAGCGGGGTGGGCCGATCTCGTAGAGCAGCTGGGCGGTGACGGTGTCGACGGTGACCTCGCCGCCGGTTCCGGGATGCTTGGTGATGACCGCCGAGCCGTCCGCCGCGATCTCCGCGAGGGGGAACCCCGGGAGCACCGGACGCTCGTCGGGCCCGCCCGCCGGGTCGATCGGGTGGTTGCCGCCGGTCGCCTGGGCACCGCATTCGATGACATGGCCGGCGACGGTGGCCCCCGCGAGGCGGTCGAGGTCGTCACGACCCCAACCGAAGTGCCAGGCGGCGGGACCGACCGTCAGACTGGCGTCGGTGACCCGGCCCGTCACGACCACGTCGGCCCCCTGCTCGAGTGCCGCGGCGATCCCGAAGCCGCCGAGGTAGGCGTTGGCCGTGACCGCGGGTGCGGTCGCCGCCGCCAGCGGCGTGCCGTCGACGAGGTGCGCCAGGTCGTGGCCGTCCGCCTGCAGGGTCTCCAATCGTGGCAGCAGATCGTCGCCCGTGACGTGGGCGATGCGGGGGGTGAGCCGCAGTTCGTCCGCGAGTTCACGCAGCGCCCGGGCCAACCCGACCGGGTTGAGGCCACCGGCGTTGACCACGATCCGCGTCCCGCGACCCAGCGCCGGGGCCAGGATGTCGCGGGCCTGCCGCAGAAAGCTCCGTGCGTACCCGCGCTCGGGGTCGCGTTGCCGGTCGCGCCACAGGATCAGCATGGTCAGCTCGGCGAGGTAGTCGCCGGTGAGCACGTCGATCGGTCCGCCCTCGATCAGTTCCCGCATCGCCTCGTGGCGGTCGCCGTAGAAACCGGACCCGTTGGCGATGCGCAGGGTCGACCCGGTGGGTGGGCGTGGGGAGGACCCGGTGGGTGGGTGTGGGGAGGAGTCTTGGCTGGTCACGATCGGCGACCTCGGGGGGGGGGCGGGGTTTCGGTCGTCGTGGGCGGCGACGCGGCCGCACGCTAGAGGATGTCCTGCGTGGCGTCGCACGGCCCTCCCATGGCGGCCACTAGCGTGCCGGGCCCGCCCGTTCGGTGGCGGATGGACCCGCGGCAGACGTGCGCGCGACGAGGGAGACGACGTGGACATCTCGACACTGTTCTCGGTGCAGGGCAAGGTGGCGCTGGTGACCGGCGGCTCGCGCGGCATCGGGGAGATGATCGCCCGCGGCTACGTGGCCGGTGGCGCGAAGGTCTACATCTCGTCGCGCAAGGCGGAGGTGTGCGATGCGCTGGCGGCGGAACTGTCCGCGGACGGGACCTGCATCTCGCTGCCCGCTGATCTGTCCACGCCGGAGGGCTGTCGCGAACTGGCGGCCGCGTTCGCGGCCCGTGAACCCGAACTCGACATCCTGGTCAACAACGCCGGCGCGGCGTGGGGTGAGCCGATCGAGGAGTACTCGGCCGACGGCTTCGGCAAGGTGCTCGACCTCAACGTCAAGGCCGTGTTCGTGCTCACGCAGGCGCTGCTGCCGCAGCTGCGCGCGGCCGCATCGGCGGACGACCCGGCACGGGTCATCGACATCGGTTCGATCGACGGCATCCAGGTGCCCAGCCTGCCGACCTTCGCCTACTCGGCGTCCAAGGCGGCCGTGCACCAGCTCACGCGCC
The DNA here is from genome assembly GCA_964438785.1 of uncultured Actinomycetota bacterium. Lineage (GTDB taxonomy): Bacteria > Actinomycetota > Nitriliruptoria > Nitriliruptorales > Nitriliruptoraceae > PWLR01. The sequence continues at coordinate 14,297 of CAYTLZ010000010.1, forward strand.
ACCTCGCCAAGGAACTCGCGGGCGATCACATCAACGTCAATGCCATCGCCCCGGGGCTGTTCCCGTCCAAGATGACGGCGTTCATGTTCGAGGAGCACGAGGAGGCGCTGCTGGCGCAGATCCCGCTGGGTCGGGCGGGGACGGCCGAGGACATGGCCGGGATCGCGCTGTACCTCGGCTCCCGGGCCTCGGCCTACACCACGGGGGCCATCATCCCCGTCGACGGCGGGCACGCGACCGTTCGCTGACGCGGGTCGCGGCCACGACCGCGGGTGCTTCTCGGCCGCCGGTCACTCAAGTACGGTCACGGACTGGCCGACCATGGGGATGAGGCGCCTCGCTGAGCTCTGTGGTCACATGAGGCACACTGGCCTCACGAACCACACGCGCGCGGGTCGGCGCGGTGGCAGGGGTCACCGTCGGTGCGGTCCACCGACGACGAGCCGATGACCGGTGCGTGTGGACGATGCGGAGGAGCGTGTGAGCGGTTCACGGCGGCGGTCGTTGCCGGGTGTCCACGCGCTCGTGGTCGCGTTGCTCCTCCCGTTGGTCGTGGTCACCGGGTCCGCCGCCCAGGAACGCTCCAGCGACGAGATCGAGCGTGAGCTCGGCGACGCCGAGCGGGAGACGGGGGAGTTGCGTTCCGAGCTCGGCCGGGTGCGCGACCGTCTGGCCGATGCGGAGGTCGAACTCGCGACCATCGGTGCCCGTCTCGAGGACGCCCGGGGTCGCCTCACCGCCGCCGAGGGGCAGGTCGCCCTGGGCGAGGAGGCGCTCGACGAGGCCGAGCGGGACCAGCTCGCCGCGGAACGCGCACACCGTCGCGCGCTCGACCAGTTGAGCGTGGCCGAGCAGGAGCTCGCCGTCGAGGAGCAGGTCCTCGTCGACCAACTGGTGCACACCTTCAAGTACGGGACCGCCGGAGCGCAGCGGGGCGCGATGGCGCTGGAGGTCCTCCGGCGCGCCGACGACCCCAACGCCTTCGCCGTCGGCCTCAAGCAGTTGCAGACCGTCGTCGACGTGCAGGAGAGCACGGTCACCCGGGTCTTCGACCTGCGTGAGGCCCGCGAGGAATTCGCCGACGATGCCGCCCGTGCCAACGGACGGGCCGTGCAGGCGACGGCCGATGCGGCGGCCACGCTCGAGACGCTCGAACAGCTGCGCGCCGAGGCCGCCGCGATCGCCGACGAGGTCGCGACCGAGGAGGCCGCGCAACAGCAGCTGCTGACCTCGCTGCAGCTGACCGAGGAACAGACCGCCGAGCTCGTCCGGGCGGCAGCCGTCCAGCAGGGGCGGCTCGAGACCGAGCTGCGTGAGACGCGGGCGGCGGAACGTCGGGCCGAGGAGGCGCGCCGGGCCGCCGAGGCCGAGGCGGCCCGACGCCGTGCGTCCGGCGGTGGTGGCGGCTCGGGTGGCCGGCTCGGCACGCCGGGGGCCGCCGGCGGCACCGCGCTGGGCGGCATCGTCTGCCCCGTCCAGGGTGCGGTCGCCGGGCGTGACTTCTCCAACGACTGGGGCTACCCGCGCTCCGGTGGCCGTTTCCACCAGGGCAACGACATCTTCGCCGCGCGGGGCGTGCCGGTCGTCGCCGTGCACGACGCCACCATCGTGCGCTGGAACCCGCCGTCGGCGCCGACCGCGCTCGGTGGCATCACCGTGACCTACCGGACCGCCGACAACACCGAGTGGTACAACGCGCACCTCGACACGGTCGCCGGCGGCATCGCGCCGGGCGTGTCGGTCAGCCGGGGCCAGATCATCGGCACGGTCGGCCAGACGGGGAACGCGCGTACCACCCCGCCGCACCTGCACCTGGGCCGTCGTCAGGGTGGGACGTGGGTCAACCCGTGGCCGACGATCGCCGGCGTCTGCTGATCGGGCGGTGCTCAGCGCTGATAGCGGTGCGCGAGCCAGTCATCGAGGGCTGCCCCGAGCGCGTCGGGCTCCTCCGGTGGATCCGCGGACGGTGGCGGGGCATACAACTCGTCGTCATCGACCAGGGGATCGAGGTCGCCGGCGACGAACCGCGCCTTGAGCCGGCCCCAGATGGGCGGCAGGATGCTCGTCAGTCGTCGTTGCTCACGGGCGAGGGCCAGAAAGGCCCGCCCGGCCCCGGAGTCCGGGACCGACGCGTCGTCCACCGGGACCTCGAGGTCCACCCGCCACAACTCGGGGCTCTCGCGTTCCCGATGGGCGCCGAGATGGTCGAAGACCTCCAACATGGCGTGGTTGCCGTCGAGGACGTAGTTGCGGAACACGGCCACGTCCTCGTCGCGGGCGCGGTGGGCGAGCGCGCCCAACAGGATCGTGCCCGCGCCCTGTCCCTGGTAGCGATCGGCCACCGTGATCGCCGCCTCCGCGACGTGCGGTTCGTAGGGTTCGCGGATGAACCGGGCGACGCCGACCCCGGGTTCGTCGGGATGGTCGAGATCGAGTGCCACGATCGCGACGTGGTCGTGCTGGTCGACCTCGGTGAGATAGCGCAGCTGTTCGTCGGTCAGCTCGTCGACCGTGGTGTGGAAGCGCAGATACCGCGATGCGGGGGACAGCCGCTGCAGCCCGGCCTCGAGTCGCGCCCGGTCCGTGGATCGGATGGGGCGCAGCAGCACGTTGGTGCCGTCGCGCAACCGGGTCCGCCGGGCGAACTCGTCGGCGGCGGGTCGGAATGGGTCCGGTCGATCGGACTCGGACGGCACATCGGGTCGCTTCATGCGGCGACGGTAGCCCCTGTGTCACCACCGGGCGCTCGGCCGTCTAGGCTGCGCGACCGCATGCCGACCGGTCCGGTCGGTCCGCACGCAGCCGTCAACGGAGGACGCCCCGGTGAACCTGATCCAGTGGACGATCGCGCTCGCTGCAGCGACGGTGCTCGGTCTCATCGTCACCGGTGCGATCGCCTGGTGGATCCTGTTCTCCTGATCCGGTCCACGGGGCCGCCGTCCGGCGGCCCGCCCGGCACGCGCCCGGCCACGAACCCGTGCCACCACCGCCCTCGCGGTCGGTCGCCGTGGCCCTCCCACGGTGCGATCCTCGCCCGGTAAGCGCCGGTGATCGGAAGCCGGATGGTTGACGCCCCGACCACACCCGGCACCGCCCCTCGCATCCCGACCCGGGACGGGGCGCTGGCGGGTGCCGGCGCGACCCTGCTCGGTCTCGGGGTGGGTGAGCTGCTGGCGCGGGTGCTGCCCGGCGGTGCCTCGCCGCTCGATGCGCTCGGTGGTCAACTCGTGGGGCGACTCCCGGGCGGGGTGATCACGTGGGCGATCGAGGGACTCGGCACCGCCAACCGTCCGGTCCTGACCGGCGTGTCGGTGCTCGTCGCGGCGGCGATCGGGGCCCTCACCGGGATCGGTGCCCGTCGGTGCTGGACGGTGGCCGCCGGGGTGTTCACCGCGGCGGCGGCGATCGCTCTGCTGGCACTGGGCGCCCAGACGGGGACCGCGTTCCCGATCTCGCTGCTGATCGTGGCGGGTGCGCTGGCCGCCGGCCTCACCGCCCTGTGGTTCGCGCTCGACCGGGCGGCCGTCGACGCCGAGGTCGGGACACGGCCCGCCGCGAGCCCGACCGACCCGCCGGTGCAGCGTCGGTCGTTCCTCGGCATCGTCGGCGGCAGCGCCGTGGCCGGGCTCGGCCTCGGGACGCTGGGCCGGCTGTCGACCACGTCGAGCGCGGTCGCGCCCGCGACCACCATCACCCTGCCGCCCGCTGCGTCACCCGGCCCCGCGGTGCCGGCTGCGGCCGATCCCGCGGGGCAGATCGACGGGCTGAGCCCGCTGTTCACCCCCAACGACGACTTCTTCCGGATCGACACGGCGATCGCGGTCCCGCGGGTGGATGCGGGTTCCTGGCGGCTGACCATCGACGGCCTGGTGGAACGCGAGCTGGAATTCGATCTGGACACGCTGCTCGCCCGCGACCTCGTCGAGGTGGATGCGACCATCGCCTGCGTCTCCAACGAGGTTGGGGGGGACCTGATCGGCAACGCCCGCTGGCTCGGGGTCCCGTTGGCGGAACTGCTCGCGGAGGCCGGACCCACCGCGGCTGCGGAACAGGTGCTCGGCCGCTCGGTCGATGGTTGGACGGGCGGTTTCCCGCTGGAACTCGTCGGCGACGGTCGGCAGGCCATCCTGGCCCTGGGCATGAACGGCGAACCGTTGCCGGTCCGCCACGGGTTCCCGGCCCGACTCGTCGTCCCCGGGCTGTACGGCTACGTCTCCGCCACCAAGTGGATCGAACGCATCGAGCTGACCCCCTGGGAGGGCGTCGACGGCTACTGGGTGCCCCGTGGCTGGTCCAAGCGTGGTCCCGTCAAGACGAGCGCTCGCATCGACGTCCCGGCGCGGTCCGCCGCCGTCCCGCCGGGGAGCCTGCAGGTCGCCGGGATGGCGTGGGCCCCACCGGGCGGTGTGACCCGGGTCGAACTCCGGGTCGACGACACGGGACCGTGGATCGAGGCGGAACTCGCGCCCACCACCTCCGCGCTGATGTGGCGCCCGTGGCGTCGGATGGTCGAACTGGAACCCGGTACCCACCGGCTCACGGTGCGCGCCGTCGACGGCGACGGCGAGGTGCAATCCGAGGGGCCACGCCCGCCCGCACCGGACGGGGCCGAGAGCTGGCACACGATCACCGTCGAGGCGGCCTGAGCGGGCGCACGGGCGGCGGTGGTGCTGGTACCACCGACGGTGGTGTGGCAACCCGCACCCCGGTGTGACACCCTGGCGCGGCGATCCGCCGGCTTGCGACCGGCCCAGCAGCCATGACCCCGCCGAGCTGGCCATCGGAGTTCCGCCGTGCGCACGCTGACCGCCGTGCTCGCCCTCGTGGCGCTGACCGTCGCGTGCACGGCCCCCGCCGGCAGTGGGGAGCCGATCGTGCTCCGGGTGGTGCTGGCCGACGACTGGGCCTCGGCCCCGGTCGTGGGGGAGGTCGTCGACGCCTTCGAGCGGGACAACCCCCGGGTCCGGGTGCGGTTGCAGGGCTCGCCGTTCTCCCAGATCCCGGAGGAGGTCGGTGCCGGGGTGGAACTCGGCCAGCCGCACGACGTCGCCCACTGGCACGCCTTCGCCGCGGCCGCCGACGGTCTGGCCATGCCGCTGGACGAGGCGTGGGAGGACGCCGGGCTCCGCGCGGACGAGTATCTGCCCGGAGCGGTGGAGGACGTCACCTGGAACGACACCCGCTACGGCCTGCCCCTGGACGTCAACGCCCTGGTCCTGATGGCGAACGAGGCACTGCTCGACGAGGCCGGTGTCGACGCCGAGGACCTGCTGACCCCGACCAGCTTCCGTGCGGCGGCGTCGTCGTTGCGATCCGACACCTCGGCCGATCGGGCGATCGCCGTGACCGCGAGCAGTTGGGCCGCCTACGGTTGGATCACCGCGAACGGGGGGCAGCTGATCGACGAGGTCCGCGACGACGGCACGCCGGTGTTCACCTTCGACGACCCGGCGACCATCGAGGCGCTGTCCCTGTTGGTCGACCTGGTCGCGACCGGTGATGCGCCGCCACCGTTGGCTCCGGATCTGTCCCTGGATGCGATCGCGTCGTTCACCGTCGGGCAGACCGCGATGCACGTCTCGGGTTCGTGGGACCTGCCGACCACGCGTCGGGCCGCGCAGGCGGACACCGCGGTCGAGGACGTGGCGATCCTGCCCCTGCCGCAGCAGGATCCGACGAGTCCACGCACGGTGCTCGGGGGGTCGAGTCTGTTCGTACCGGTCGACGCCGAGCATCCCGATCTGGCCTTCGAACTCATGCTGGCCCTGACCGCCGACGACGTTGCGCTGCGCCTGGCGGCCGAGGAGGGGCGGCTGCCGGCCCGGGCCCGCGTGTACGACGATCCGTTGTTCACGTCCTCGCCGGATCTCGCGGCGTTCGTGGCGCAGCTGCCCTCGGCCGAGGTGATGCCGCTGATCGCCTATCCCGAGGTCGCCGCCGCGTTCCGGGACGGGCTCGAGTCCGCGCTGGCCCAACGTCGCAGTCCCGCGGAGGCGATGGCCGAGGTGCAGGCGTTCGCGGAGCGGTGGGCGGCGCAACGGTGAACCTGCCCCCGCACGTCGACGAGCGTCTCCGGGATCTGCGCGCGGCGTTCACCCGTGACGCGGCCCTGCTGCCCAAGCTCATCGCCTCGTTCGTCGCCGTGCTCGCCATCGCGTCGGTGGTGACCCTGCTGCTCGAGACCCGGATCACCAGCCAGCAGCTCGAGACCGAGGCGGTGCGTCTGTTCGCCGACACCGGGGATCTGCTCGACGAACGCATCACCGCGGACGCCACCCGCACCAACCGGCTGATGTCGACCATCTCCCAGGGGCTGTTCGGCGTGACGCCCGGCATCGACGTGCCCGAGGGGCCGGACGCCATGGCGCTGCGGACACTGTCGGTCGTCCGGCTCTCCGATCCGCGCATCGATCTGATCGGCGTCGTCGACGTGGCGACCGGTACCGCCTCGCGGGCCGGGTTGCCCGCCCGCGCCGGTTTCGCGCCACTCGACCCCGTCGAGGCCCGGGAGGTGGCCCGCTCGCCGGGCAGTACCCAGCGGGTCGTCCCGCTCGCCGACGGTGGCTTCGCCGTGGCCTACGCCCTGCCGATCGACCGTCTCGAGGCCGAACCGCGGTTGCTGGTCGCTGGCTATGCGATCAACGACCTGGCACTGCGTCGCTGGCTGCGTGAGACCGGGGTGCAGGGCATCGAGGTCGTCGTCGACGGTGAGGTCGTGGCCACGACGCTTCGGGCCGAACGCGCGACCGGGGACGCGGATTCGGCACCGGGACCGGACCTGGTCCCGCTGGGTGCGTGGCAGCAGCTGCGCACCACCCAGCAGACCGAGGACGGGCGTCTGGTGCGCTACATCGCGATCGGGAGCGACCGGGCGTGGGACACGCCCGCGACGATCGGACTCGTCGCGGGGGATCAGCTCGCCGGCCTCGGCGGTGGGCTCGCGCGCACCCGGTTGCTGATGGCCCTGCTGCTGTTCGCCGTGGGTGGGGGGATGGCCTACGTCCTCGCCCAGGTGCTGACCCGGCCGGTGCTCCGTCTGACCGAGACGGCGACCGCCATCGCCGCCGGGGACCTCGATCGCCGGTTCGACGTCGCCCGGCGTGACGAGATCGGGCGCCTGGCCGAGGCGCTGGAGCGGATGCGTCGCGCGCTGCGGGCGCAGCTGCTGGTGATCGGTCGCCAGGCGGACGCCCTGCAGGAGGCGGCGCGACGGATCGTCGGCGTGCAGGACGACGAGCGTCAGCGCGTCGCCCAGGACCTGCATGACGGCATCCAGCAGCAGCTGGTCGTCCTGCGGATGCAGGTCGGCGTCGCCCGGGCGCAGCTCGCCGACGACCCGGAGCAGCTCGACACGGTGACGGCCTCGTTGGCGGCGTCCATCGACAACCTGCTCGATCAGTTGCGCTCGACCGGTCATCAGCTGTTCCCCTCCATCCTGCGCGATCGGGGACTCGGTCCCGCCCTGTTCTCGTTGGCCAGCCGCGCGGACATCCCGCTCGACGTCACCCTGCACCCCGACCCCCTGCCCCGGCTCGACCCCGAGGTGGAGATCAACGGCTACTTCCTGCTCTCGGAAGCGGTCCTGAACGCGCTCAAGCACGCGGACGCGGGCCGCGTCTCGATTCGCATCACCTACGAGGTCGACCAGCTCCGTGTGGTCGCGGAGGACGACGGGATCGGGTTCCAGGTGGGCTCGACCGGACGGGCCGGTGGGCTGGTCCACATGCGCGACCGGGTCAACGCGCTGCGCGGCACCCTGCAGGTCTCGTCGCAGCCCGGCCGCGGGACACGCATCGAGGCCCTGCTCCCGCTGTCGGGTCGGGACGACGACGCACCGACGGCCGCCAGTTACGACGCGGCCGTGCGCTCAGTCACCCGAGCGCTGGAGGTAGAACAGCACGGCGGCGACACGCCGGTTGAGCTCGAGGTCCTCGGCCAGGCCCAGCTTGCGGAAGATGGCGTTGGAGTGTTTCTCGACGGACCGGTCGGTGATCGTCAGTTCCCGGGCGATGGCGGCGTTCCCCCGTCCTGAGGCCATCAGCGACAGCACCTCGAGCTCGCGGGGTGTGAGCCCGGCCAGCTTCGAGGCGGTCCGCCGGCGTTGGGCCTCCAGGAGCGCCTCGATGATGCGCGGATCGAGGATGGAGCCACCGTCGCGCACCTCCTCGATGGCGGCGACCAGGCGGTCCGCGTCGCCGAGGCGTTCCTTGAGCAGGTAGGCGACCCGGTCGGAGCCGTCCCGCAGCAGCTCCAGGGCGTACTCCGGATCCGCGTGCTGCGAGAGCACGACGATGCCCAGCGTCGGATGCTCGCTGCGCAGCCTGAGCGCCAGATCGATGCCCTCGGTGGTGAAGGTCGGCGGCATGCGGATGTCGAGCAGGACCACATCCGGGTCGGTCTCGTCGAACAGCGCGAGGAGCTCGTCGCCATCACCCGCGGTGCCCGCCACCTCGATCCTGGGGTGCAGGTCGAGCACGGCACGGGCACCCTCACGGACGAGATAGTCGTCCTCGGCGATCAGCAGTCTCGTGATGCGGGAGGTCACGCGCTGCCTGTCGGTCGACGCCGGAGGGCAGCCTAGCCGCGGGCCCGGCGCGGACCGTCCCGCCTGGTGGTGGTACCACCACCCTGCGAAGAGCGGTGGCGGCACGATTGAACTCGTGCCGGACAGGTGGCTTACTAACGACGTGCTCGGGCACGGCCCATCGGCACCGTCACGACACGCGACCCACGCAGTTCGCTCGGGGGGGCGAGGGACGCGACGGGGGATCGACGGGGGAGCACGGGGGATCACGTCACAGGACCGAGGCCGCGCGGCTCATGGGGGGTATCGCGCGACCTCGGTTCTGTCGTGCAGCGGCCGTGACCGGGGCGGGGCAGCGGCCCGTCGAGTCCGGATCGCGCGCCGTAGCATGTGCGCCCAACCCGGCGGCCGTGCGACCCGAACCACGCGCACGTCGTCGGCCGGCCACCACCGTGGTGGACCCGGATCGCCGGCCACAAAGGCACAAGGGTGCGCATCGTCGTCGTCGGGAGCGGGATCGCGGGACTGTCCGCGGCCTGGCTGCTCGCGCCACGTCACGAGATCGACGTCGTCGAGCGGCAGCCACGGCTCGGTGGCCACACCAACACCGTGCAGATCGAGCGTCCGGACGGCCGCGGACTCGGGATCGACACCGGGTTCATCGTCTACAACGAGGCGACCTACCCGTTGCTGGTCCGACTGTTCGACGAACTCGGGGTCGCCACCCAGGCCTCCGACATGTCCTGGTCGCTGCGCTGTGACCGTTGTGACCTCGAGTACGCCGGCAACGCCCGCGGGCTCGTCGCCCAGCCCCGCAACCTGGCCGATCCGACCTATCTGCGCATGCTCGCCGACATCGCGCGCTTCAACCGGCTCGGACGCCGGTTGGTCGACGACCCGCGGACCCGTCAGGTCCCGCTCGGGCGCTTCCTCGCTGCCGCAGGATTCGGCCACGGCTTCAGCGCGCACTACCTGCTGCCGATGGCGGCGGCGATCTGGTCGTCGGGCACCGAGGTCGTGGAGAGCTTCCCGCTGCACACGCTGCTGCGCTTCTTCGCCAACCACGGGCTGCTCGGGGTCAGCACCCACCACCAGTGGCGCACCGTGGTCGGCGGGACCTCCGCCTACATCCCGGCGTTGACCGCCCCGTTCGCCGACCGGATCCGCACCGATGCGGGGGTGGTGGGGCTGCAGCGCGACCGTGACGGCGTGACCGCCCGATTCGGTGACGGCACCAGTTCGCGCTACGACGCGGCGGTCGTCGCCACCCACGCCGACGAGGCTCTCGGGCTGCTCGACGCCCCGGACGTCCGTGAGAAGGAACTGCTCGGGGCCTGGAGCTACAGCGACAACGACACGTTCCTGCACACCGACCGATCGCTGCTGCCCCGCTCGCGCCGTGCGTGGGCGTCGTGGAACTACCTGCTCGACGACTGCCGTGTTCCCACCGAGCGCGTGAGCCTCAGCTACCACATGAACCGGTTGCAGACGCTCGACGAGCCCGACGAGTACGTGGTCACCCTCAACCCCTCGCGCCCACCCGCGCCCGACACCGTGCTGCGGCGGCTGAACTACACCCACCCCGGCTACACCCCGCGGACGGTCGGGACCCAGGACCACCTCGACGAACTCAACGGCCGCAACCGCACCTTCTTCGCCGGGGCCTACCACCGTTATGGCTTCCACGAGGACGGTTTGTGGTCCGCGGTCCGGGTCGCCAGTCATCTGGGTGTCCGATGGCCGCACTGACCGCACCCGGGGTCGGGCACTCACGCCTGCTCGTCGGCACCGTGCGCCACCGGCGCCGTCGTCCACGGGCGAACGCGTTCCGCTACCGCACCTACCACGTCCTGCTCGACCTCGACGAACTCGCGCGGCTCGACCGGCGTCTGGCGGGATTCGGCTACGGACGACGGGCACCGGTGGGGTTCCGTGACACCGACCACTTCGGTCCCGATCCGCTGCCGGTCCGCGAGAAGCTCCGGCGCTGGCTCGCCGGGCAGGGCCACGAGCTGCCCGGCGGTCGGATCGAGGTGCTGACCAACCTGCGCGTGCTCGGGCACGTGTTCGACCCGGTGAGCTGGTGGTTCTGTCACGATGTCGACGGCGAGCTCGAACTGGTGGTCGCCGAGGTGCACAACACCTTCGGTGAACTGCACGGCTACGTGCTCGACGACCTCGATCGACGCCCGGACGGCACCGTGCGCGCCGCGGCCGACAAGGCCTTCCACGTCTCGCCGTTCCTGCCGATCGACGGTCTGCGCTACCGCTTCGCCTTCGCACGTTCGGCCGATCGGCTCACCGCGCACATCGACGTGGACGACGCCCAGGGCCCGCTGTTCGATGCCACCCAGCACGGTCGTCTGGTGCCGCTCGACAGTCGCCGCCTGTGGTCGACCGTGGCGCGCCACCCGCTGATGACGTTGCGCACCGTCGCCCTGATCCACCTGCAGGCGCTGCGACTCGTGGCCAGGCGGGTGCGCTTCCATCGCAGGCCCGAACCGCCCGACGACGGGGTGGCCGCCATCCGCACCCCCCCTCACCCCGAACGCATCGCAACCAGCCAGGAGCGCACCCCGTGACCCGTCCCGTGCCATCGCCGCCAACCCGTCGCCCGCCCAGCGCCGCCGAACGGCGCGCCCTGCACACGACGGCGAGCATGCTGGACCAGCTCCAGGTCGGCCACCTCGTGGTCACGCTGCCGGACGGACGTCAGCGGGTGTTCGGCAACCAGGACTCGGAGCTGCGCTCCGAGATCCACGTGCGCGACTGGTCGTTCTTCACCCGGCTGCTGCACGGGGCGTCCGTCGGCGTCGGCGAGTCCTACATGGAGGGGGAGTGGACCTCCGACGACGTCGTGTCGCTGATCCGCATCATGATCGCCAACCGCCGGGCCCTGCGCCGCATCACGCCGGCGGCCGTGGTCAACATCGCCGGTGACAAGCTCATCCACGGCCTGCGGGCCAACCGCCTCGGGCAGTCGAAACGCAACATCGAGGCCCATTACGACCTCTCCAACGAGCTCTATGCGCTGTTCCTCGACGACACGATGACCTACTCGGCCGCCTACTTCGAGAGCCCGAAGGTCACCCTCGAACAGGCGCAGGAGGCGAAGTACGCGCGTCTGGCCGCCAAGGCCAGGATCGATGCGGACTGCCACGTGCTGGAGATCGGGTGCGGCTGGGGCGGCTTCGCCTCGCATGTCGCGCGCACGACCGGGGCCCGGGTCACCGGGATCACCTTGTCGGAGGAACAGGCCGCCTACGCCCGCGAGCGCATGGTCCGCGAGGGTCTCGACCACCTCGTGGACATCCGCATCGTCGATTACCGCGAGGTCAAGGGCCGCTTCGACCGGATCATCTCGATCGAGATGCTCGAGGCCGTGGGTCACCGCTACCTCGGCACCTACTTCGAGACCGTCGACCGCCTGCTCGCCCCCGACGGCCTGGCCGCGATCCAGGTGATCACCATTCCCGAGCAGCGCTACGACAACTACCGCCGTCGCCCCGACTTCATCCAGCGCTACATCTTCCCCGGCGGGCACCTGCCCTCGCTCGAGGCGATGGCCGGTTCGATGGGGTCCAACGGCGACCTCTTCGTCGAGGAGGTCGACAACATCGGTATGCACTACGCGGAGACGCTGCGCCGGTGGCGCGAGCGGTTCCTGTCGAACGTCGACGAGGTCAAGGCGCTCGGCTTCGATGACCGGTTCGTGCGCATGTGGGAGTTCTACCTCGCCTACTGCGAGGGGGCGTTCCTGGCCCGCTACATCAACGACCTGCAGCTGGTCATGACCCGGTCGATGAACGGCACGCTCGGCACCGAGCCCTACGGCCGGCAGCTGGTGGCCGTGCGTGAGGCCGACCTGCCCCCGCGCAAGTGGGACCTGGCCGAGGTGGAGGACATCGAGGTCGCCCGCGAGCAGCGTGAGGGGATCGCGTGAGCGGTCCGCCACTCGGTGCCCGCATCGTCGATGCCGTCATCGACCGTGGGATCCTGCCCGATCCGCTCCTGCGCGCCTGCATCCGCCAGTTGCTGCGGCGGCGGCTCGCCCAGAGCACGGCCGGGTCGATCGAGGATCGCGACGCCCGCAAACGTGCCCTGATCACGTCGTTGGGGACCTCGCCGGTGGCGATCGACACCGACGAGGCCAACGAGCAGCACTACGAGGTCCCCACCGAGCTGTTCGAACTGATGCTCGGCCCGCACCTGAAGTACTCGTCGGCCCACTGGCCGATCGGGGTGTCGACCCTGGCGCAGGCGGAGGAGTCCATGCTCGCGCTGACGTGCGAGCGGGCGGAACTCGTCGACGGCCAGGACGTCCTCGAACTCGGCTGTGGCTGGGGTTCGCTCACCCTGTGGATGGCCGCGCACTACCCGGCCTCGCGCATCACCGCGGTCTCGAACTCCTCGACCCAGCGCGAACACATCGAGAAGCAGGCCGCCCTGCGCGGACTGGACAACGTCCGGGTACTCACCTGCGACGTGAACCGGCTCGGGTCCGGGGCGGGCGAGCACGGCGGACCGGGGGCCTACGCCGACGTCGTGACGGATGCGGCCTTCGACCGGGTCGTCTCCATCGAGATGTTCGAGCACGTCCGCAACCACCGGGTGCTGACCGAACGGATCGCCCGATGGCTCCGTCCCGGCGGCACGTTGTTCGTCCACGTCTTCGCGCACCACACGGACCCGTACCCCTTCGACACCGGTGGCAACGCCGACTGGATGGCGCGGCACTTCTTCACCGGCGGACTGATGCCGTCACACGACCTGCTGGTCATGAGCGTCACCGACCTCGCGGTCGAGGACCGGTGGGCGGTGTCGGGCACGCACTACGCGCGGACCCTGCACGCGTGGCTCGACCGGCTCGATGCGCAGCGGGAGCGCGTCATCGCCCTGCTCGACGCGGCGGACGACCCGGTGCCGGGGCGGGCGGCCCTCGAACGCTGGCGGGTGTTCACCATCGCCTGCGAGGAGCTGTTCGGCTTCGACGGCGGCGACGCCTGGCACGTCAGCCACGTCCGCTTCGTCAAGCCGGCCTGAGCGCTCGTGGTGCGGCGTCGCGGCCGGTGCCCGGCCGTACGGCGTCGATGGCCATTCGGTCGTGAACCGCGCCCCGGCCGGAGACGAGGCGCGCTAGACCGCACGGCGGGCCCGGACGGGCCCGTTGGCCACCGTGGCCGCTGACAGGAGCCTGGCGATGACCGACGATCTGCTCGACGATGCCGCGACCCGATTCAACGAGGCCTGTCCCCATGCGGGGCTCTCGGAGGACGCCCGGGAACGGCTCAGCCGGCCCATCTCGTCGTTGAAGGTGTCCATCCCCGTACGGATGGACGACGGCTCGATGAGCACCTTCGCCGGCTACCGCGTCCGTTACGACGACACACGTGGGCCCGCCAAGGGCGGCATCCGCTTCCACCCGTCGGTCACGGCCGCCGAGGTCACCACGCTCGCGTTCTGGATGACCTTCAAGACCGCCCTGATGGATCTGCCGTTCGGTGGCGGGAAGGGCGGTGTCGCCGTCGACCCCAAGGAGCTGTCGGTCGCGGAACTCGAGCGCCTGTCCCGGGGCTACATCGCCGCGGTCGCGGATGTCATCGGCCCGGACATCGACGTCCCGGCACCCGACGTCGCCACCAACGAGATGGTGATGGGTTGGATGGCGCACGAGTACGCCAAGATCACGCGCAGCCACCAGCCGTCGGTCCTGACCGGCAAGCCGATCGCACTCGGTGGCATCGCCGGGCGGTCCAGTGCGACCTCCGACGGGGCCTTCCACGTGATCCGGGTCCTGCGCGACCGGGTGCTCGCCGACATCGACGCCCCGACGGTCGCCATCCAGGGATTCGGCAACGCGGGTGCCCAGCTCGCCCAGGCGCTCAGTGACGACGGATGGAAGGTGGTCGCGGTGAGCGACTCACGGGCCGCGATCCACGACCCCGACGGCCTCGACATCACCAAGGTGCGGGCGCACAAGGACGACACCGGTTCGTTGGCCGACGCCCCGAGCGGTGACGAGCTCGACCCCGCCGACCTGCTCACCCTCGAGGTCGACGCGCTCATCCCCGCCGCGCTGGAGGGGGCCATCCACGGCGACAACGCCGGTGACGTCCGCGCCAGGGTGATCTTCGAGGTGGCCAACGGACCGGTCACCGCCGAGGCGGACGCGATCCTGGACGAGGCCGGGGTCGAGGTCGTGCCCGACATCCTGGTCAACGCCGGCGGGGTGACCGTCAGCTGGTTCGAGTGGGTCGCGAACCGTCAGGGGGAGCGGGTCGCGGAGCACGACGTGCGCGAACGGCTCGAGCGCCGGATGGTCGCGGAGACCGGGGCCATCGCCGACATCGCGGATGAGCGGGGGCTGAAGCTGCGGACCGCGGCCTACGTCCACGCGCTGCAGCGGCTCGGTGACGCGATCGACGCGACGGGCACCGTCACCACGTTCGCCGGGGAGTAGGCCTGCCCGACCGGCCCGTGCCGTGCGACGGCCCTGTGCCGACGAGCATCAGCCCGATACGCCGGCGAGCGGTCGGTCGGGCTCCGGGTCACGCCCGAGTCCGCCACCACCGCCCCGACCACCGTCGGGACCGCCGTCGTCCGGGCCACCGTCATCGCCGTGCCCGTCGGCGGTGGCCGTCTGCCGACGCAGTCGCGTCCAGCCCCAGGCCGCGTAGGTGATGAGCGCCAGGGCCGCGAACGAGAACCACTGCATCGCGTAGGAGAAGTGGTTGCGCTCGTCGAGCGGCGGGGTCCCGGCGGCCACGGGCAGATCGTCGAATGCGGCCTGCGGGTCCTCGTCGAGCCGGAGCACCAGCGGGAGCAGATCGCCGGAGATCTGTGGATCGAGTCGCGAGGTGTCGGCGTGGAAGACGCGCTGCAGCGGCCCGTCGTCGGGGTCCTGTGGCCCCCAGCGGGGCTGGGACACCGGCGCCTCGACGACCCCGGTGACCGTCACGACGCCCGACGGCGGGGCCGCCTCGGTGACCGGGGGTTCGTCGAGCCGGGTCGGTACCCAGCCACGACGGACGAGCACCACCCCGCCGTCGTCGAGCTGCAACGGGGTGAGCACATGGAAGCCCGCCTGGCCCTGGTCCTGCTGGCCGCGCTGCAGGACCTCCTCGTCGGCGACGAACGTGCCGGTCGCCTCCACGCGGCGGAACTCGATCGCCGCGGTGTCCACCGACCCGGGCTGCGTCGGATCGACCAACTCGTCCAGCGCGACCGGGTCGGCGACCAATCGGGCCTCGAGCCGGGCGTTGTCGGCCCGGATCGCGTCGAGCTGGTCGAGCTGCCACAACCCGAGCCCCACACAGGTCGCCGCGACGACGGCGACCAGCACATGGCTGAGCACGGCCTTGGGGCGGAGCAGACGACGCAGCATCAGGCCGTCACTCGCCGCGTGCACCGACGCGCACGTCGCGGGCCCCGAGCCGGGCGGCGTCGGCGGTGTGGTCGTCGGGCATCTGCTGCGACTCGAGTTCGGCGGCGACCCGCGCCTCGTAGTGCTCGATCTCACGGTCGATGTCGGCCTGGTCCCAGCCGAGCACCTCACCCATCAGCGGCGCGATGTCGCGGGCCGCGGTGACCCCACGATCGAAGGTCTCGATCGAGATGCGCGTCCGTCGGGTGAGGACGTCGTCGAGGTGCAGCGCGCCCTCGTGCTTCGCGGCGTAGATGGCCTCCACCCGCAGGTAGTCGGGGGCGCCGTCGATCCGTTCGCCGAGTTCCGGCCGGTCCTCGAGCAGGTCGAGGACCTCGCTGATCAGCGAGCCGTAGCGCCCGAGCAGGTGCTCCACCCGGCTGACGTGCAACCCGACCTCCTCGGCGAGGCGCTCCCGTCGGTTCCACAGCGCGTGGTAACCCTCGGCCCCGAGCAGCGGCGTGCGATCGGTGACGCAGCCGGGAACCCGCTGGGACAGGTTGCGGGCCGCCGCGTCGACGGCGTCCTCGGCCATCACGCGGTAGGTCGTGTACTTGCCCCCGGCGATCGTGATCAGGCCGGCGACCGTCTGGACCACCGCGTGCTCACGCGAGAGCTTGGAGGTCGAGTCCGACTCGCCCGACAGCAACGGGCGCAGGCCGGCGTAGACACCCTCCACGTCCTCGTGGGTCAATGGCGTGCGCAGCACCCCGTTGACCTGATCGAGCACGTACTGGATGTCACTGGCGGAGGCGGCCGGGTGGGCGAGGTCGAGGTTCCAGTCGGTGTCGGTCGTCCCGATCAGCCAGTGGCTGCCCCACGGGATGACGAACAGCACCGAGGTGGCGGTGCGCAGGATCACCCCGGTGTCGGAGTGGATGCGGTCACGCGGCACCACGAGGTGGATGCCCTTGGATGCCCGCACCTTGATCCGGCCACGGCCGACCAGATCCTGGATCTCGTCGGTCCACACGCCGGTCGCGTTGATGACCTGCCGTGCCCGGACGTCGATCTCCTCACCGGTCTCCTGATCACGGACCTTCGCGCCGACGACGCGCTCGCCCTCGCGCAGCAGATCGACCACCCGGGTCGAGATGGTCGTCGCCGCGCCGTAGGCCGCGGCCGTGCGGGCGATCTCCATCGTGTGCCGGGCGTCGTCCACCTGCGCGTCGTAGTAGCGGATCGCCCCGATCAGGGCGTCGTCGCGCAGGGATGGCATCAGGTCGTGGGCACCGCGCTTCGACAGGTGCTTGTGGGCCGGCAGGTGCTTGGAGCCCCCGAGCCGGTCGTAGATCTGGATGCCCGAACCGATGTAGAACCGTTCCCAGACCCGGTGGGTCAACGGGAACAGGAACGACACGGGCCGGATGAGGTGCGGGGCGAGGTCGTTGAGCAGCAGTCCGCGTTCGCGCAGCGCCTCACGCACGAGTCCGAAGTTCATCTGCTCGAGGTAGCGCAGCCCGCCGTGGATGAGCTTGGACGACCGGCTCGAGGTCCCCGCGGCGAAGTCGCGCTGCTCGACCAGTGCCACGGTCAGCCCGCGGGTCGCGGCATCCAGCGCGATGCCGGCACCGGTCACCCCACCACCGATCACGAGGATGTCGAAGGTTTCCTCACGCATCCGAGCGAGATCGGCGGCGCGGCGGTCGGGGGAGAGCGCGATGGGTTCCACGGGGCCTCCTGGCCAGGGTTGCAGCAAAACGTAGACGCGTCGGTCCCGAGGGTAACCCTCGGAGACGGTGCGGTCCCGGGCTGCGTGGACGGGACGTCCTACGCTGCCCGGACGGCGTCCACCCGGGGTTCGGAGGGGACATGGCGGTCGACCGGTCCGATCGGGTGCGCCACTCGTACGGCTCCGGCCCGGATCGTCACGGTGAGCTGTGGCTGCCATCGAGCCCGCCACCCACCGCGGGCCGGCCGGTCGCCGTGCTGCTGCACGGTGGCTACTGGCGACAGCGCTACGACGCCGCGCTGATGGAGCCGTTGGCGGCCGACCTCGCCGGTTCCGGGTGGGCGGTGTGGAACCTCGAGTACCGCCGGGTGCGTGGTACCGGCGGCTGGCCCCACACGATGGACGACGTCGAGGCGGGGGTCGCGGCACTGGGCGGGCTGTCCGCACCGCTCGACCTGCACCGGGTGGTCGTGGTGGGGCATTCGGCCGGCGGACATCTGGCCCTGCTGCTCGCTGCCCGCAGGGGCGTGGTGCCGGCCTCGAGCGCGGTGGTCGCGCTCGCGCCCGTGGCGGATCTCACGGCGGCGCATTCCGCGGGCCTGAGCGACCACGCGGTCCGTGAACTGCTCGGCGTGGACCCGGCGGCGGATCCGGCCCGGTGGCGCGCCGCCGACCCGGTGGCGCAGGTCGGCCACGGGATCCCGGTGCTGCTGGTGCACGGGTCGGCCGACGAGGACGTGCCGCCGGCCCAGTCCGCGACCTACGAGCGCGTGGCCCGGGCAGCCGGTGATCCGGTGACCCTCGTGTCGGGGCCGTGGGACCACATGGCCCTGATCGATCCGGGAAGTGCGGCGTGGGCGACGGCGCGGAGCTGGCTCAGGCGAGCAGCATCCCGCGGATGACGGTCACGCAGCGGCCCGCGACCGCCACGCGGTCGTCGGTGACGGTCAGCGCCAGGCGACCGCCGCGCGCCGAGCGCTGCTCCGCCACGAGCCGGTCGCGGCCGAGTCGGGCGGCCCACCACGGGCCGAGCACGGCGTGGGCGGATCCGGTGACCGGATCCTCGTCGACCCCGACCGCGGGGGCGAACACGCGTGAGGCGATGTCGACGTCACCGGTACCCGCGGTCGTCACGATCAGTCCCGTCCCGCCCAGCGCCGTGACGGCGTCGAGTCGGGGGGTGAGGCCCACCAGCGTCGCGACGTCGGCCACCTCGACGAGGTCGAAGACCTGGTCCTGGTCGTTGCGGCCGTGGTAGTCGTGGGGCACGTCACCGAGCGCCACGGCCAGGGTGTCGGGCGCAGGGCGTGCCCGCGGCGGCCAGGCGGGGAGGTCCATCACCAGCAGCGGCGGCTGGCCCGGGTCCGCCGCTGCCGTGCGCGTGACCGTGAGCAGCCCGGAGCGGGTGTGGAAGCGGACCACCTCGCCGTCGCCGTCGTCATCGTGGTCGCCCGAGCCGATGAGCACGTGCGCAGCTGCCAGGGTCGCATGGCCGCACAGGTCGACCTCCGCGGTCGGCGTCCACCAGCGCAGCGCGAAGGTGCCGTCGTCGTTCGGGCTGACGAAGGCGGTCTCGGAGGCGCGGACCTCGGCGGCGACCACCTGGGCCCAGGCGGGGTCGACCGGTTCGTCGAGCAGGACCACGCCCGCCGGATTGCCGGCGAAGGCGCGGTCGGTGAAGGCGTCGACCAGGGCGAAGGTGGGCACCGGGGGCTCCGAGCACGGGACGGCATCCGGCCAGCGTAGATCCCGATGCGCCCCCGGGTGCACGTGCGGTCCCGGCAGCATCGGTGGCCTCGCCTAGCCTGGGGGGCGCGCCGAGGGGCGTCATGGTCCCGAAACACGGCCGGGCCATGCTCGCGCCCGCGCACCCAGGCCGGCGGACCTCTCGCCCCGACGGTCACCGAACGCGATCAGGAAGGCACGACGTGTGTGGTTTCAGCGGTGAGCTGCGCTTCGACGGGCGGAGTCCGGACGTCGGTGCGGTCGCCCGGATGACGGCGACCATGTCGGACCGGGGACCCGACGGTGAGGGGATCTTCGCCTCCGGCGCGATCGCACTCGGTCACCGTCGCCTGTCGATCATCGACCTGTCGTCCTGTGGGAACCAGCCGATGCACGATCCCGACCTCGGGCTCACGATCGCGTTCAACGGCTGCATCTACAACTACCAGGAGTTGCGTGAGGAGCTGATCGCCGAGCGCGGCTACCGGTTCTTCTCGACCTCGGACACCGAGGTCGTGCTCAAGGCCTACCACGCATGGGGCGATGCGTTCGTCGACCGCCTCCAGGGCATGTTCGCGTATCTGATCCACGAGCGCGACACCGGCCGCAGCTTCCTCGGTCGTGACCGCTTCGGGATCAAGCCGCTCTACCTCGCGCAGGCCCCCGGGCGGCTGCGCTTCGCCTCGAGCCTGCCGGCGCTGGTGGCCGGCGGCGACCTCGACACCTCGATCGACCGGGTGGCCCTGCACCACTACCTGAGCTTCCATGCCGTGGTCCCGGCACCGCACACCATCGTCAACGGGGTCCGCAAGCTGCCGCCGGCGACGACCCGGGCCATCGAGGCCGACGGCACGGTGACCGACACCGAGTACTGGCGGCCGGAATTCACCCGCGATCCTGCCAAGGCGGACTGGTCGGCACGTGACTGGGAGGACGCGGTACTCGGCGCGATGCGCGACGCGGTGAACTGGCGCACGGTCGCCGACGTACCCGTCGGCGTGCTGCTCTCCGGGGGGCTCGACTCGTCGCTGGTGGTCGGGCTGCTGGCCGAAGCGGGTCAGACCGGCATCAACACCTTCTCGATCGGCTTCGAGGCGGTCGGGGGTGAGGAGGGCGACGAGTTCAAGTACTCGGACGTCATCGCCCGCGAGTTCGCCACCGACCACCACAAGATCCGCATCGACACCGACCGGATGCTCCCGGCGCTCGGTGGCGCGGTCAAGGCCATGAGCGAGCCGATGGTCAGCCACGACGCGGTGGCCTTCTTCCTGCTCAGCCAGGAGGTCGCCAAACACGTCAAGGTGGTGCAGTCGGGCCAGGGGGCCGACGAGGTGTTCGCCGGCTACCACTGGTACCCGCCGATGCAGGCGCTGACCGACGAACTCGGTCCCGGCGTCTCCCGCGAGCAACTGGTCCACGAGGCCGTCGACCGCTACCAGGCGGCGTTCTTCGACCGCCCGCATGCGGAGATGGCGGACGTGCTGGCACCCGACCACCGGGTCGACGACGACGTCTCGCGCGCGTTCGTGGAACGACACTTCCTGCGCGACGGGGCCGAGACCGCGACCGACATGGCCCTGCGGCTCGACTCGCAGATCATGCTGGTCGACGATCCGGTCAAGCGGGTCGACAACATGACCATGGCCGCCGGGCTCGAGGCGCGGGTGCCGTTCCTCGACCACGAGGTGCTCGAGATCGCCGCGCAGGTGCCGCCGGAACTCAAGCTCGCCCAGGAGGGCAAGGGCGTGCTCAAGGAGGCGGCCCGGCGGGTGATCCCGGGGGCGGTCATCGACCGGCCGAAGGGCTATTTCCCGGTCCCGGCGTTGAAGTACCTGCAGGGGCCCTACCTCGAGCTCGTCCGCGACGCCCTGCACGCGCCCGAGGCGCGGGAACGCGGATTGTTCAACGACGCCTACGTCGACCGTCTGCTCGCCGACCCGAACGAGGAACTGACCGCCCTGCGGGGCAACAAGCTGTGGCAGCTGGGGCTGCTGGAGCTGTGGTTGCAGTCCCACGACGTCGCACCCTGATCGACGTCGCCCCTGATCCGTCCATCCCGTCGAGGTGAGGAGCTGCCATGGAGCAGCGCACGCCCGATCGTGACCAGCGCGCCGCCCGCGGCCGGGTGCGTGGTGCGTCGAAGCCGGACTACGACCAGGGCCTGTCGACCCGGTCGTGGGGCGAGCAGCCCGCCCATCTGACCGACGGCATCACGCCCGACATGGCCCTGGAGTGCGGCTGGGGACGGCTGATCTTCGGGCAGACGTTCGCGGACCACGAGCAGCTCGTCGCCGAGGTCGGCAAGGAGGAGCCCGGCCGGCGCGACGTGTGCCTGTACGTCCGTGAACCGCACGTGCTGGTCAGCCGGGCCCCCCAGGAGCTGTTCATCGACCCGAGCCACACCTACCGGCTGTGGCTCCACAAGCTGCGCAGCCACGCGGATCCGATCCGCGGGGTGGTCGTGCGCAAGATGGCACGCGAGTCCGAGGCGGCTGCCGTCAACCGGATCTACACGGCCGCCGGGATGGTCACCGCACCGACCGAGGTG
>CAYTLZ010000011.1:0-9114 GCA_964438785.1 uncultured Actinomycetota bacterium
CAACCGCCGTTGCAGCTCGATCGACACGTGCATCCTTCTCGACGCAATCACACCGGGGGCGGACCCCACATGCGAGACGCCGGCGCACCCGAGGGTGACGCCGGCGTCGGTCGGTCGCCGCGTGGGCGGCGACGTCGGGATCAGTGCTCGTCGTAGTGGTCGCCGTGCACGGCGTGACGGTGACCGTCGTGGATGTAGTCGGTGTGGTCACCGTGGGTCATCGTCTCGTGCCCGCAGTCGGGGCCGTGGACGTGGTCGTGCGGCGTGGCGACGACGTGGACGTCGTCGAGCGAGCACTCGTCGTAGTGGTCGCCGTGCACGCTGTGGGCGTGGCCGTCGTGGAGGTAGTCGACGTGGTCGCCGTGGTCCACGGCGACGTGCCCGCAGTCGGGGGCGTGCGTATGGCTGTGGGCGTCATGTGGGGCGCAGGTGGTGCTCATCATCGACCTCGTGGTGTCGCGGTGGGTGCGGGTGGAGGCGGTCGTCGCACCGGCGGTGCGAGCCTCCCCGCGATTCTCGGAAAGCATAGCATCGGAATATCGCGATGTCACGATGTGTCGGTCGACAGGCATGATCGGATGGCCGGTAGCGATGCCTGTGAGGCGGTGGCTCGTGAGCCGGTCGGACGTGAGCTGGCCGGGCGTGAGCTGGCCGGGCGTGAGCTGGCCGGGCGTGATCCGGTGATGACGGCCCGGCGCGGCGGATCAGTGATCCTCGGCGGCGTGGATGACGGCGTCCTCGACGATGTGGGCCACGTGTTCGTCGGTCAGGTGGTAGCTGACGGACCGGCCGTGACGCATCGCCTCCACCAGTCGGGCCCCACGCAGGATCGCCAGATGCTCGGAGATCCGGGGTTGGGCGACATCGAGCGCATTGACCAGTTCGTGGACCGCCCGGTCGCCCTGGGCCAGTTCGCGCACGATCGCGACCCGCAGCGGGTTCGACAGCGCCTTGAAGATGTCGGTCGCCCGACGCAGCCCGTCGGGCTCGGTCGCACCAGCCACGACGCCACTCGTCATCCGGGTCCCATCTCCATGTGTCCGCAGACTAGCTGTGGTCGGGCGCTCGCCCCATGCGTGCCGGAGCCCGCCGGACTCCCGATGCGCCTGGCGTGCTGGTGGGCGTGAACGGTCGCGTCGATGCTGCCGGTCACCGCATCGCGGCTCGTCAGCCGCGCAGTTGGTCGTCGAACCGGTGGTCGTGGTGGTGCGCCTCGTCGAGCACCACGGTTCCGTCATCGAGCAGGTGGACGTGTCCGCCGTACGCGCGGGCGAGCTGCTCCGGGCCGAGCGCGTCCGCCGGTGGGCCCGCGGCGACGACCCCGGTGGCCATGACCACGGCGACATCGGCCAGGCGGGCGGTCCCGACGTCGTGGGTGGTCAGGATCACGGTCCGACCCGCGGCGGCCTCGTCGTCGATCATGGTCGTGATCGTCTCCTGGGTCACCAGATCGAGTCCCGTGATCGGCTCATCGAGCAGCAGGACATCAGCCCGCTGCGCCAGGCCCTGCGCGACGTAGGTGCGCTGGCGTTGCCCGCCCGACAGTTCGTGCAACTGTCGGCCGAGCAGATCGCCGATACGCATCCGGTCGACCGCGTCCTCGATCGCGGAGCGGTCGGCGGCGGTGAGTCGCCGGAAGGGGCCCCGCCGGCCGTAGCAGCCCATCCGCACGGTCTCGGCCACCGTCAACGGCAGGGCCTCGTTGGCGATGGTGGTCTGCAGCACGTGCGCGACCGCGTGGCGAATCGGCTGGCCGTCGTCGGCATAGACCACGACACGGCCGCTCGACGGGCGCACCAGCCCGGAGATGGTCGACAGCAGGGTGGACTTCCCGGATCCGTTGGGCCCGATGATGGCGACCGTCGAGCCACGGTCGAAGCGCAGGTCGACGTCGCGCACGGCTTCGATGGCGCCGTAGCGGACGGACAGGTGCTCGATCGCGACTGCCGTGCGCCCGGTGCCGTCAAGTGGCTGGGTCACGAGGATGCTCCTGCGGGTCGTTCGGCTCGGGATGGTCGTAGCTGGGGCACGTGGGTCGGCGGTGCGGCGGGGAGGGGCTCTGTCGGTCCAACGCGTGGTCGTCCAGCCTATTTCTCGGAACAGGAATCGTTCGCAGAACGCGCATTGCCGTCCGGACCTGCCGCTTCATTCGCAAAATGAGAACCATTCCGGTTACTTTACCTGCTCTGACGGCGTGCCTGCTCCACCCGTCGACGGGTTGTCGGCGTGGGCGCAGCGATTGCCGTACCGACCACGAACGACTGTTTCCGACGCACCACCAGAAGGGTTCGCATGAAGCGCACGACCTGGAGACGACATCGATCGACGATCGCCCTGGCGGCCGTCCTCGGTCTGGTCCTGTCCGCATGTGGGACGGACACCGAGCCCGAGACCGACGAGGTGGCTGCGGAAACCGACGAGGTGGCTGCGGAGGCCACCGAGGACGACGACCGAATCCAGGTCGTGGCGACCACATCGATCATGGGCGACATCGTCAGCGCGCTCGTCGGTGACGAGGGTGACGTCGAGGTCCTGATGGACGCGGGTGTCGATCCGCATGCCTACGAGGCATCGGCCGCCGATGCCGCCGCGATGCGTGAGGCCGATCTGGTCGTCGCGTTCGGCCTCATGCTCGAGGAGGGGCTCGTCGACGCGCTCGACGCGGCGGCCGAGGACGGTGTGAACGTCGTCGAACTCGCCGAGCAGCTCGACCCGATCGACTTCGACTTCGACGGCGGCGGTCACGACCACGGTGGGCACGACGATCACGGTGATGATGACCACGGTCACGATGACGGTGATGACCACGGGCACGACGATCACGGTGATGATGATCACGGTCATGGTCACGATGACGGTGATGACCACGGTCACGATGACGGTGACGATCACGGGCACGACGATCACGGTGATGATGATCATGGTCATGGTCACGATGAGGATGATGACCACGGCCACGATGATCACGGGGACGACCACGGGCACGACCACGGTGACGAGGACCCGCACGTCTGGTTCGACCCGATCCGCATGGCTGACGGCGTGATGATCCTGGCCGAGGAGTTCGCGGCGCTCGACACCGCCATCGACGAGGCGGAGTGGATGGAGCGCGGTGAGGCCTACGCCGCCGAGCTGCTGGCGACCCACGACGAGATGGAGGAGATGTTCGCCTCCATCCCGGACGGCAATCGCCAGCTGATCACCAACCACGACGCGCTCGGCTACCTCGCCGAGAGGTACGACTTCACGGTGCTCGGCACGGTGATCCCCGGCTCGTCGACGCAGGCGGAAGCCGACCCGCGCACCTTCGCCGAGTTGATCGAGACGGTCGAGGAAGCCGGCGTCGACGTGGTCTTCGCGGAGAACACCGATTCCACCGTCCTGGCGGAGCAGCTCGCCAGCGAGGTGGTCGGCCGGACCGACGTCCAGATCGAGGTCGTGCGCATCTACACCGATGCCCTCGGCGAGGAGGGCTCCGGGGCCGAGACCTACGTCGGCCTGCTGCGCACCACCGCAGAGCTCATCGCCGACGCGTTGAGCTGACCCCGCGATCACCGCACGAGCATCGCGCCGGCACCCACGGGGGAGCGCCGGCGCGATGCTCGTGTTGATGCCGGCCCGGCTCTGCTTGGCTGCGCGGGCCGACCGCACGATCGAAGGAGCGTCGCATGCTGGAGCTCATCACCGAGCCGTTCGCGTTCAACTTCATGCGCAACGCGTTGATGGCCGGCATGCTGACCGTCATCGGCAGTTCGCTGGTGGGAACCTGGGTCGTCATGCGCGGTATGGCGTTCATGGGCGACGCCCTGGCCCACGGGGTGCTGCCCGGTATCGCGCTCGCGTTCATCTTCGGCGGCAACCTGCTGCTCGGCGGCGCCATCAGCGCGGCCGTGATGATCGGTGGGGTGACGCTCGCCAGCGCGCGCAGCCGGCTCGGTGACGATACGGCCATCGGGCTGCTCTTCGTCGGGATGCTGGCCGCCGGTGTGGCCATCATCTCCAAGGGCGGGGCCTACGCCGGTGACCTCACCACGATCCTGTTCGGGGACCCGATCGGGGTGACGCGTGGTGATCTGAACATCGTGGCGATCGCGACCGCGATCACCCTGGTGGTGTCGATCCTGCTTTACCGGCCCTTCCTGGTGCTGTCGTTCAGTCGGGCCAAGGCCCGCGCGCTCGGTCTGCGTCCCGGGCTGGCCCACCTCGCGATGCTCGCGCTCATCGCGATCGTGATCATCAGCTCGTTCCGAACCGTGGGCACGCTGTTGGTGTTCGCGTTCATCGTCGCCCCCCCGGCGACGGCGGCGCTGGTCAGCCGCCGGGTGCCGGTCATGATGGGGGTGTCGATGCTGATCGGCATCACGATGGTGTTCGTCGGTCTGCTCGTCAGCTTCCACTTCGCGACGGCAACGGCGGCGACCATCGCCGGCCTGACGGTGCTGAACTTCTTCGTCGTCCTCGCGGTCCGTGAGGCGCTGGACAAGCTGGCCGACGTGCGACGGGACCGGACCGCGGCCGTCGCGATCTGAGTCGAGCTCAGGTGCAGTTGGCGCAGGTGCCGACGAACTCGAGTCGGTGGGAGTCCACCATGAAGTCCCGCTGCGCACGCGCCTCGGCGGCGGCCTCCCCGAGCGCGCGCTCGATCGCCGGTGGCAGGACCACGTCGTCGATGCGGCCGCACACCGAGCACACCACGTGGTGGTGGTGCTCGGAGAGCTCCTCGGTGAGCTCGTAGCGGGCGACGTCGTCGGTCGACGCGATGCGGTGCACGGCACCACACTGCTCGAGGATGGCGAGGTTGCGGTACAGCGAACTCTGGGACTGCACGGCCCCGTCGTCGAGCAGTTCGGGGATCGTCACGGGTCGATCCGCCCCGATCAACAAGTCCACGAGCTGCCGCCGCCCCAGCGTGTAGCGCTGGCGCGTGCGCCGCAGTTGTTCCTCGACGATGGCATGGGTCTCATCACTCATGGGGCGAGGGTAGGCGCTCGCCGACCGTTCTCGGAACGTCCCGCTCGTCGCGGGGGCGGCGGCGTGCCCCCGCTAGACTCCGCGCGCGCCATCGTCGCCACGATGCACGCGCAACCGCGGCCCTCATCCCCGTCCTCCAACGGAGCCCGACGTGCGTCCGAAGCCCCGCCATGCCCTGCTGGGCATCATCGCCCTGCTGCTCGCCGCCTGTGGGCAGGCGACCGCCGGTCCCGCCGGGGTCGGCGCGGGTGATGCCGCCGTCGTCGACGGCAAC
This sequence comes from uncultured Actinomycetota bacterium, assembly GCA_964438785.1. Taxonomy (GTDB): domain Bacteria; phylum Actinomycetota; class Nitriliruptoria; order Nitriliruptorales; family Nitriliruptoraceae; genus PWLR01. The sequence goes on from CAYTLZ010000011.1 coordinate 5,246, forward strand.
GCCATCCCGCGGACCGAGCTGGCGTCGTACGTCGACGGCGTGCTCGAGGTCGAGTTGGAACTCGCGGACGAGATCGGCGCGGAGCTGAGCCCCGAGGGGCGTCGGGATCTGGTCAGTCAGTTGCAGGTCGATCAGCTGAACCGGCTCATCAACCGCGAGCTGCTCTTCGCGGTCGCCGCCGAGCTCGACATCGACCGCGACGCCATCGACGCCCAGGCCCGCACGATTCGCGACGAGATCATCGAGCAGCTCGGCAGTGAGGACGAACTCGAACGCCTCCTGCGTCAGGACAGCCTGACGCTCGAACTCGTCGACGACGTGCTGCTGCCCCAGGACGCCGCGCTCACGCTGGTCCGACAGCAGCTCGTCGGCGACACCGTCGCGACGCGCACCGTGCGGCACATCCTGGTCGAGGACGAGGCCGAGGCCGAGGCGATCGTGGCCGATCTGGCCGCTGGCGAGGACTTCGCCACCCTGGCCGAGGAGCGCTCCGTCGATCCCGGTAGCGGCGCACGCGGTGGCGACCTCGGACCGGCGCTGCGCGGGGCGTACGTCCCGCCCTTCGACGACGCGGTCTGGTCGGCCCAGCTCGATGAGGTCGTCGGCCCGATCGAGTCGAACTTCGGGTTCCACGTGCTCGAGGTGACCGCCGAGGAGCAGTCACCGACTGACGAGATCCCGCCCCAGCAGCTCGACCAGATCAGCGGACCCGAGCTCGAGGAACGGCTCGCACCGATCAGCGCGGGCATCGAGGTGGATCCGGCCTTCGGGCGGTGGGATGCGACCTCGAGGCAGCTCGTGCCCGGTGAGCGGGTCGGTGAGGGCGCACCCGCGCCGCTCGGCGAGGCTCCGCTCGACGAGGCACCGTGAGCGAGGCGTCGCCTGCCGACACCGAGGTCGTCCGGGGCCGCACCGGCCCGCGTGTCGCCCTGGTCGAGACCTCGGACGTGCTGCCCGGACTGCTGCCGTTCCAGTCCTGGGACGTGCTGGGCACGGCCGACCGGATCCGGCTGCGTGACCCCGAGGGGCACCCATCGGCCATGCAACTCCACCTCGCCGGCCTCGACCTCGAGCAGGTGGAACCCGCCGCGCTCGAGCGGGGCGACATGGACCTGAACCGGCCGGGTGCCCCCGATGATCGCCGCATCGCCAAGCGTCTGGTAGCGCTCGCCCTCGCCGAGGGCGACGTCGTCTATCTGCTCGGCCCGGACGAATCCGGGCTGGCACCCGCGCTCGCCGGGATGGCCGCCGAGCACGACCTCGAGATCGAACTGGTCTTCCTGGCCCAGCAGCCCGAGGGAGCCGAGCTGCTGCGGCTGGTCGAGGTGATGCGCACGCTGCGTGATCCGGTCGACGGATGTCCCTGGGACCTGGAGCAGGACCACGCCACGCTGGCGCGCTACGCGATCGAGGAGACCTACGAGCTCGTCGACGCGATCGAGCGGGGACACGACGTCGATCTGGTCGAGGAGCTGGGCGACGTGCTGCTGCAGGTGGTCTTCCACGCGCGCGTCGCGGCGGATCGCCGCGCATTCGGCATCGACGAGGTGGCGCGCGGCATCGCCGACAAGCTGGTCCGCCGCCACCCGCACGTCTTCGCGGACGGCGATGCGGCCGACGCCGCCGCCGTGGAAGCCAACTGGGACACGATCAAGCAGCAGGAGAAGGGCCGCAGCGGTCCCTTCGACGGGGTGCCACCGGCCGGCCCGGGACTCGACCTGCTCGCCACGCTGCAGCGCAAGGCCACCAAGCGGGGCGTGCCCACCGCTCCTGCCGCGGACGCCCGGGTACGGCTGCTCGAGGCCCTGGACACGGCCGGGGAGGCCACCGATGCGGCGGAGCGGGAGGAGGCCGTCGGCGCCGCGGTGCAGGAGTTGGTCGCGTTCGCCCGGGACCTGGACGTGGATCCCGAGCGTGCGGCCCGAGCGGCCTCGCGACGCTTCCGGGAGGGCACGCAGGCCGCCCTGGCGGCGCTGGAGGCCGAGGGGGGCGGCGTGGACGGCCTCGACGTGGCGACCTGGCGTCGGCGCGTGGACGACGTCGCCGGGCAGCGGGACCCGGGCAGCGTCGATGACGAGGGCTAGTCTCGCGTTTTCGTTCCGACCCGGAGGTTCCGGTGCCCCCGAAGCAGTGTCCCGCGTGTGGCCGGTTTCTGAAGAACGCCTTCGTCGACGGCCTCGGTGAGGCGGCGGCTCCGTGTCCGGGCTGTGGTGACGAACTGCGCGCCGGCATGTTCCCCTCGGGCGCGGCATCCGCGGCCGACACCGATCAGGTCAGCGTCCGGCCGCCCGATCTCGAACCCGCCAGCGTGCGCGACACCTCGCGTGACGTGCTCGCCGGCTGGGACGTCACCGCCGGCCCGGACGAGATCGCGTCCTGGCAGCGCGACCGGCGACCGTTCCCGACCGACACCGTGGTGGTCGTGTCCGGCGGTGTGCTCGGAGCGGTGGCCGGGGGTGTGCTCGGGCGGACCGGTACCCCGCGCCACCCCGCGCTGGGCATCGTCGGCGGCCTGACGCTCGGTTTGACCGTGACCGCCGCGGCACGACGCGTCTGGCAGCTGCGCTGACCGGTTCCGAGGCGTCGGTGTTGAAACCGTTGCTCAAGTGCACGGCTGTCGCATATCGTGGCCGCGACGACGCGCGGGCGGTGCACGGGACCGCTCGCCAGCCCCGACCGGAGCCAGGTCCCCGACCCGGCCGGTCCCGACCCGTTCGGACCTGATCCGACGCGACCCGCTACGGACGAGAAGGTGGCGGTGCCGGACGTCACGGCCAGCGCCGCGCACCGTCGAAGCGCCCATCTCCGTACCAGCAGACGCCGACCCCCGAGGGCCCCATGGATTTCGCCGATATGACGTCGATCTCGAAGGTGCATGCGCGCGAGATCCTGGACAGCCGTGGCAATCCGACCATCGAGGTCGAGGTCACCGCCGGGGTGATGGGCATGGTCGGGCGTGCCGGTGTGCCCTCGGGTGCGTCGACCGGTGAGGCCGAGGCGGTGGAGCTGCGCGACGGTGACGATGCCCGCTACCTCGGCAAGGGGGTGTCGAAGGCGGTCGCCAACGTCAACGAGCGCATCGCCCCCGAACTGCTCGGACTGGCCGTCACCCGGCAGCGGGACATCGACGAGCTCCTGCTCGCTCTCGACGGGACCGACAACAAGGCCGAGCTCGGCGCGAACGCGATCCTCGGTGTCTCCCTGGCCTGTGCCAAGGCGGCCGCCGGGGTCAGTCAGCTGCCGCTGTACGCCTACCTCGGTGGCCCGAACGCGCATCTGCTGCCCGTACCGATGATGAACGTGCTCAACGGCGGCAGTCACGCCGACTCCAACGTCGACTTCCAGGAGTTCATGGTCGCGCCGCTCGGCGCGCCGAGCTTCGCCGAGGCGCTGCGTACCGGTGCCGAGGTCTACCACCACCTCAAGAAGGTGCTCAAGGACCGTGGGTACGGGACCGGGCTCGGTGACGAGGGTGGCTTCGCGCCCGATCTGCCATCCAACGAGGCGGCGCTCGACCTGCTGGTCGAGGCCATCGGTGCGGCCGGCTACGAGCCGGGCCGTGACGTCGCGATCGCGCTCGACCCGGCGGTCAGCGAGATCTTCCGGGACGGGGCCTACCAGCTCGAGGGCGAAGGTCGGACGCTGTCGTCGAACGAGATGGTGGATCTGTGGGAGGACCTGATCGGTCGCTACCCGATCGTGTCCATCGAGGACGGGCTCGACGAGAACGACTGGGACGGCTGGAAGCTGTTGACCGAGCGCATCGGCGATCGCGTGCAGCTGGTCGGAGACGATCTGCTGGTGACCAACCCGGCGTTCGTCCAGCGTGGCATCGACGAGCAGGCCGCCAACAGCGTGCTCGTCAAGGT
>CAYTLZ010000011.1:9124-36098 GCA_964438785.1 uncultured Actinomycetota bacterium
CGAGACGCTCGATGCCGTGCAGCTCGCGCACCGGGCCGGCTGGACGACCATGATCAGCCACCGTTCGGGCGAGACCGAGGACGCCACCATCGCCGACATCGCCGTCGCCGTGAACGCCGGCCAGATCAAGACCGGCGCGCCGGCGCGTTCCGACCGGGTGGCGAAGTACAACCAGTTGCTGCGCATCGAGGAGCAACTCGGTGACGCGGCCCGTTACGCCGGGCGCAGTGCGTTCCCACGGGCCAGCGTGTGAGCCTCGCCCACCGCACCGAGCAGCGCCGTGAACTGCGGCGACTCGAACGCCGGCGCCGCCGCGGCGGTGACGGGCGTGGGCCCGTCGTGGTCCAGCGCCTGGTCGCCGCCATCGGCGATGGCCTGGCGGTGGCCCGGGCGGCGATCGTGCGCGCGGTGCGCGGCGACCGGCCCCTGCTCGTGGCGCTCGCCGGCGTGCTGGTGGTCGCGATGCTCGTGCTCTCCCCGCCGGCCCAGAGCTACCTCGACGGGCGTGCACGGGTCGACACCCTGGCGGTCAAGGCCGACGCACTCGATGCGGAGAACGAGCGGCTCGAGCAGCGGGCCGCCGATCTGCGCGATCCGGCCACCGTCGAGTTGCTGGCCCGTGAGACACAGGGCTTCACGCGCCCGGGTGAGGTGCCCTACGCCCTGATCCCGCCGGAGGTGGACCGTCCGGTGATCACCGCCCCACGGGACCAACCCGGCGTCGAGCCCGAGGCCTGGTACGAGCGGTTGTGGTCGCTGACGACCGATCGGCTGCGCCGCTGAACGGGGTCCGGCCGCGACAGGTGACCGGACGTCGGCCGCTCGTCACCGCGTGGTGCAGGCCGGTGTGTGCGGCCACCATCGGTGCCACCCCGACGATGGACGGTGGTGGGGGCCTTGCCGGTTGGGGCCGGGCTGCCGTACCGTTGTCGTCGGCGTGCAGACGCCGACATGACCGCGTGCCCCGCCAGCAGACCGCTCGGTGAGGGCTTCCATGGCCGCCGGTTTCGCTCCGGTCGGCCCGACGGGCCAGGACGCATGCGCGGGCGTCCACGGACCCGCGAGGAGTTGATCGCACTGCAGGGACAGATCGTCAAGGGCAAGGTCGTCCGACTCGAGGAATACGGCGCATTCGTGGAGGTGACCACCGAGGACGGCACCGCTGTGACCGGCCTGGTGCACGTCTCCGAGGTCGACGCGGACTTCGTCGAGAACATCTACGCCTACCTCGCCGAGGGTGACGAGGTCGACGTCAAGGTCCTCGACATCAAGGACGACGGCAAGGTCGACCTCTCGATCAAGCGTGCCGATCCGGACTGGCAGGACGAGGAGACCCCCAACCTCCGTTCCAAGCTGGACAAGGACTTCAACAAGCGACTGCGTCGCTTCATGCACAAGTCCCAGATGATCCAGGGTGAGGCGCGCCGACAGAAGCGCGGACGCGTCGACCAGTGAGTCATCCCGACGGAACCGATGGTTCCGTCCCTGCAGGGCCCGGCCAGGCGCCGGGCCCTGATGTGTGGACGGCGGCGCGGGCGTCCGGACATGCCGGCTCGACGCCGGCTGCGCCCTCGGCCGACGCGGTCCGACGCGACCCGGACGCCTCCTACGAGGCGGCTGCGGCGGCCCCACCCGTCGACGCCGAGGGTCGGGCGGTCATCTCCGCCCAGCTCGGACGACCGGCCCGCGGCAACCCGGCCGTGGTCCACCGGTGCGTGTTCGGCCTGCCGACCGTGGTCCGGGTCGATCCACGCCTGGACGACGGCACGCCGTTCCCGACGACGTTCTGGCTGAGTTGCCCGGTGATGCGCTCGCAGATCGGTCGGCTCGAGGCGGACCATGCGATGGTCGGTCTCAACGAACGGCTCGACACCGAGGCGGACCTCGCGGCGGATTACGCCGCTGGGCACGAGCGTTACGTCGCCTTCCGTGACGACCTCGGCGAACCGTTGACCGGTGATCCGGGTGCCGGGGGGATGCCACGGCACATCAAGTGCCTGCACGTGCACGGTGCGCATCACCTCGCCACGGGCGACAACCCGATCGGCGCGTGGACGATCGACGCGGCCACCCCGGTGGCGTGCAAGGGACCCTGCGTCAGCGACGACGAGGTCGATCGCTACCGGCCACGGGACTGAACCAAGCCGTTGCGGCACCCCGAACACCGAGGTCCCCCGCCTCCGCGCCAGAGAGTTGCCATGACCACCGCCCGTGCCGCCGTCGACGTCGGCTCCAACTCGGTCCGTCTGCTCGTCAAGGACGCCGCCGGTGCGCGTGTCACCCGCGAGATGCAGGTGACGCGGCTCGCCGAGGGCGTGGATCGCACCGGTCACCTCGATGACGCCGCGCTCGAGCGGACCGTCGACACGATCACCCGCTACCGCGACATCTGGGTCGAGCACGGGGTCACCGACCGGGTCCGGATCGCGGCGACCTCGGCGGTGAGGGACGCCTCGGACCGTGACCGCTTCTTCGATGCGGTCCGGGCGGCGACCGGCGTGGACGCCGAGGTGCTCTCCGGGGAGCAGGAGGCCGCACTGTCCTTCGCCGGGGCCACCGGGGCCGTCGAGGTGGCCGGGCCCGCGGCGGTCGTGGACATCGGCGGCGGGTCGACGGAACTGATCGTCGGCACCACGGCCGGTGCGGTCGGGGGCAGCGTGTCGCTGCAGCTCGGGTGCGTCCGTCTGACCGAGCGTCTGCTGCACCAGGATCCGGTGTCCGCCGCACAGTTGGTGGAGGCCCGGGAACTCGTCGCCCGGCAGCTGGCGTTCGCCGATCAGACGCTGGCGAAGCAGGGTGTGGCCGTGCGCGCCGCCGCGTCGATGATCGCGGTCGCGGGGACGGCGACGACCCTCGGCGCGCTGCACCTCGGACTGGACGACTACGTCGAGGAGGCGATCCACGGCGCGCGCATCCCCGCGGCTGCGGTCGCGCAGCTCGCGGCCGATCTCACCGCCATGTCCGTGCAGGCCCGCGGGGCGCTCGGTCCGATGCAGCCCGGTCGGGCCGAGGTGATCCACGGCGGTGCCCTGGTGCTCGCCGGGATCGTGGCCCACTACGAACTCGACGAGGTGGTCGTCAGCGAGTCGGACAGCCTGGACGGACTGGTCGATTCACTCGCACCGGCCGGCGTGTGAGCGGCGACCTGTGAGCGACGACCCGCGACTCGAGCCGGCCCGCTTCTGGACGCGGCTGCGTGAAGCCCTGGCGCAGGTGCCCGAGAAGCTGCGGACCCCACCGGCCGACGCGCGTGTCGGGGCGGTGCTGGTCCTGCTCGAGGACGGCCCGTCGGGCCCGGTCGTGGTGCTGACACGCCGGCGACGCGACATGCGTTCGCATCCCGGTCAGGTCTCGTTTCCGGGCGGACGACTCGACCCGGGCGAGACGGTCGAGCAGGCGGCGTTGCGCGAGGCGGCCGAGGAGATCGGGCTCGACGCCGACTCCGCCGAGGTGGTGGGCGTCGGCCCGACCTTCTACATCCCACCGTCGAGATTCTGGGTCGTCCCGGTCCTCGCTCGCTGGCACCGGCCCCACGAGCTCGTCGAGAACCCCTGGGAGGTCGACGAGGTTCTGCGCGTGCCGCTCACCCAACTGCTCGACCGGTCGCGGTGGCGGCACGTGCCGTTGTCGCACGAGGGCTCGACCTGGGCCTGGCAGCTCGACGACGACCTGCTGTGGGGGGCGACCGCGGTGGTCATGTCGCTGCTGCTCGACACGGCGATCGAGGGCTGGCACGGCGACACCACGCCCGAGTCGCTCGGTGACGACTTGGCGCGCCGGCCGTGGGAGACCGCGCCGGCCAACGAGCGCCGACCACGGCTCGAAGGCGATCTGCCGTCGTGCCCGCAGGACGAGGTCCCGCACGTGACCGCCGCGGCGGTGCGGGCGATGCGCGCCTGGTCCACGGAGCGGGGCCTCGGCACGCTGAGCCGCGCCGAACAGGCGGGACGCGCGTTGGCCCATGCGGTGCGCCGGCTGCGGGACGGTGATCTGGCCGGGACCAGCGTCACCGTGCTGGCCGGGCCGTCGAGCAACGGTGCCGGCGGGCTGGCTGCCGCACGGCTCCTGCACAGTGCCGGTGCGGCCGTCGAGGTCGTGACCGTCGGCGCGCCGCGCTACCCCCAGCAGACGCATGTGCTGCGCGCCGCCGGGGTCGAGATCACGCCCGTGGAACGTCGGGGGTTGTCCGATGCCACCGGCCCGGGGGACGTGGTCGTCGACGCGATGCTCGGGATCGGAGCCGAGCCACCCCTTCGGGACCTGCCGCAGCTGGCGGCCCGCTGGCTGCAGCGCCACGACGTGCCCGTCATCGCCCTCGATCTACCGAGTGGCCTGTCGGCCGACATCGGCCTGCGCGGTCCGTGCGTCACGGCGGACGTGACCGTGGCGCTCGGTCTCCCCACGGTCGGGCTGCAGCCGCGGATCGCCCACGCCTACGTCGGCGACCTGTACCTCGCCGACCTGGGTGTCCCGCCCCAGGCGTGGCGGGCGGCGGGCGTGGCGTTCACCGGTGCATCACCGTTCGGGGCAGGCCCGCTGGTGCGGCTCGTCACCGGCGAGCGGGCGACCGATGCCGGAACGCCGGATCAGGGGATCGTGTCCGCCGACTGATGACGGTCGTCCCCTTGGCGATCCAGGTCAGGCGCAGGGTGCGGGCGGTGGGACTCGAACCCACACGAGCGAAAGCTCAAGCCATTTTAAGTGGCCCACTGTCTGCCAATTCCAGCACGCCCGCGAACCGGGGGAGAGACTACGCCGAGGCATCCCGCAACGCTTGGGGACGAAGGAAGGTCGCTTCGTCGTCGCGTCGAGTTCCCCTTGGTCGTTGCGCTTCCTGCCTCCGGGCGGCGTGACCGGACCGTGCGGCGGGGGGTGCGACATCAGCCGTCGAGCCGCTCCAGCACCCGGTCGCGCAGCGACGCGCCGATCTCGAGTGACGCGGTCGCGGCCGGTGACGGAGCGTTGAGCACGTGCAGCACGCGATCGGTCGACCGCACGAGGAAGTCGTCGACGAGCCGACCCTGCCGGTCGAGCAGCTGGGCACGGATCCCGAATGGGCCGGGCTGCACGTCGTCGGCCGTGATCGCCGGCACGTAGCGCCGCACCGCACGCAGGGCGGCGGCCGGGATCACGTCCTGGACGAGTTCGCTGACCGCCGTGCCGAGGTGAGCCCGGGCAAGCCGCCAGGTGCCGGGATAACGCAGGGTCTCGGCGAGGTCACGACCGTCGATGCCCCATCGGCGGGCATCGCTGCGTGCCGCGGTGGCGACGGCGTTCGGCCCGATCAGCACCGAGCCGCCGATGCGGCGGGTCAGATGCACGCCCAGGAACGGCAGCCCCCCGGCGATCGGGACCGGATAGATGTTGCCCTGCACGAGGTGGCGTTTCGCGGGGGCGAGTTCCAGCCACGATCCGCGGACGGGCAGGATCTGCTCGTCGATGTCGACACCACCGAGGCGCGCGAGCCGGTCGGCCTGCACCCCACCGCAGACGACCGCGGTGCGTGACTCGATCACCGGTCCGTCCGCGGGCACCGTGCCCGGTGTGCCGGCCGCGCCGGGTGTGCCTTCTGTGCCTGCCGTGCCCGGCGTCTCGGCGGCGACGGTGATCCGCACCGCACCACCGCGGTCGTCGATACCGGTCACCCGGGCGCCGGTACGGATCTCCCCCCCGGCAGCCTCGATCAACTCGACGAGCGTGCGCGCCACGGCCCCGAAGTCGGTCACGCCGGTCGTCGGGGACCACAGCCCCGCGATCCCCGCTGCATGTGGCTCGTGCTCGCGGACGCCGGCGTCGTCGAGGTCGTGTACCTCGACGCCGTTGGTGCGGGCGCGCTCGGCCAGGTCACGGAGTCCGGGCAGCTCCCTCCGGTCGACGGCGACGACGACCTTGCCGCGCTGCTCGGTCGGCACGCCGTGCTCGGCGCAGAACCGCTCCATCGACCGCTTGCCCGCCACACACCAGCGCGCCTTGGCCGACCCTGGCCGGTAGTAGAGCCCCGCATGCAGGACGCCGGAGTTGCGCGACGACTGGTGTCGGGCGACGTCCTCGTCGGCTTCGAGGACCAGCACCCGCGATCCCGGACGGGCAACCAGCAGCCGGTGGGCGGTGGCCAGCCCGACGATGCCCCCGCCGACGACCACGACGTCGAGGTGGCGGGAATCGGTCACCGGCGCGATCACGGGCTCACCGCGAGGTAGGTCACCGTCAGGGCGAACAGCGTGGCGGCGATGACCGCCTCCCGTCCGACCCGCCCGAGCACGGAGCCCGGTGCCGTCGGTCGGCCGCCACCGGGGGCCGATCGAAGCTGCGGGGTCGGGTCACGGTGTGTGCCGAACACCGTCGCGATCGCGATCGCCGTCCACAGGGCCAGGGCGATGGCGAGCGACCACGCGAGCTCGGCCCCACCGAGCCGGCCACCGTCGACACGCCACTGCTCCAGCGTTCCGGCGAGATGGAACGCCCCCATGAGCATCGCGATGACCGGACGGGACCACTCGGGCGGTCGTCGACGGCCCCAGGGTGCGCTCAGGACGCCGGCGACCAGGCCGAGCCAGGTGCCGGCGATCACCATCACGGGGACGACCGCGAGCAGCTGGACCGCGCCCGGGGCCCGAGCACCGGCACCTGTCGGTGTCTGGGCACCGAGGGCATCGGCTGTGGGCACGGCACCCGTGTCGCCACCGCCGAGGACCAGCACCGCGACCACGGCGAGTGCACCGAGCACACCGAGCGTGACCGTCGAGGCGGCGGTCGCCAGGACGTGGAAGACCACGGCGCGCCAGCGATCCCGCCACCTCGGCCGCGTCTGCTGTGCCACCTCGACCCCACCGCTGCGTCTCGTCCCCGGTGTCGCTCCGCGACGAGCCTAACGGTCGCGGCTCACTAGCCTCGCCGCGAACGGGGCCGACCGGGCCGACCGGGCCGGCCGCGACGAGCGGGCCGGCCGCGACGAGCGGGCCGCCGGTCCGGGCCAACCCGATCCGGAGTCCGCCGTGTCCGCTTCCCGCCACTTCCCCCATGGTGCCGTCGCGAGTCCGCACCACCTCGCGTCCGCCGCGGGCCGGTCCGTCCTGGTCGAGGGTGGGAACGCCGTCGACGCCGCCATCGCGGCGAATCTGGTGTTGGCGGTGGTGACGCCGTATCTGTGCGGAACGGGCGGGGATCTGCTCGCCCTGGTCCACGACGACGCGCCCCACGGTCTCACGAGTACGGGGCGGGCTCCGGCCGGCGCGACGACCGAGGCGATACGCGCGGCCATCGACGCCGGTCACGGTGATCCGGCGCGGTCGTTCCCGGGCACCGACGGGATGCCGATGCTCGGTGCCCTGCCGGTCACCGTCCCGGGCGCGGTCGCCGGGTGGTTCCACCTGCTGGAGCGCTGGGGGACCCGCAGCTTCGGGCACCTGGCCACCCCGGCGGTCCGGTTGGCCGCGGAGGGCTTCGAGGTCTCCGAACACGCCGCCGGCCACGTCGAGCGGGCCCGCGCACGACTCGACACCCAACCCAACTGGAACGCCAACTACGGCCGCATGCACGCCCGGGCGCGCTTCGTGCAGGCGGACCTGGCCGCGACGTTGCGTCGCCTGGCCGACGACGGCCCGGACGCGCTGTACCGCGGATCGATCGGGGAACGGATCGTCGAGACCCTGCAGGCGAACGGGTCGACGATGACGGCCGAGGACCTCGCCGGTCACACGGTCGACGACGTGGGCACGATCAGCGGCCGGTTCCGCGACGTCGAGGTGCTCGAACTGCCGCCACCGACCCAGGGGGTGACCGCCCTGACCGCGCTCGGCGTGGTCGACGCGCTCGGGCCACCGGCGGCGGATCCGGCGGTGGCCCTGCACCGCCAGATCGAGGCGGTCCGCGCCGCGATGGCTGATCGTGGCCAGTACCTCGGTGACCCGGATCTGATGGATATCGAGGTGGCACAGCTGCTCGACGCGGAGCGCATCCAGGGCATCGCCGCGGCGATCGACGACACCGCGGCCGGGCCCTGGCCGACCGTGCGCTCCGCACCCGGCGGGACCGCCTACCTGTGCGCCGCCGACGGCGACGGGTTGCTCGTCAGCCTGATCCAGTCCAACTTCGCCGGGTTCGGGTCGGGTGTCGTCGTCCCCGGAACCGGTGTCGGTCTGCACAACCGGGGGGCACACTTCCGGGTCGAGCCGGGGCACGTCTCCTCCATCGGGCCGCGGCGTCGACCGGTGCACACCCTGATCCCGGCGCTGGCACTGCGTGACGGCGAGCCGTGGTTGGTGTTCGGCACGATGGGTGGTGACGGCCAGCCGCAGATCCACCTGCAGGTGCTGGCCGGCATGCTCGACCGGGGCCTCGAGGTGCAGGCGGCGATCGACGCCCCACGGTTCCTGGTCGACGTCGGCGACGGGTCGGTCGCGGTGGAGTCGCGTGTCGCCCCGGAGCTGCTGAGCGCCCTGGCCGACCGCGGGCATCGGGTGACCACCATGGACGCCTACGACCACCGGGCCGGCCATGCCCACGCCATCGCCCGGACGACGGCCGGCTATGTCGGTGGCAGCGATCCACGCAGCGAAGGCGCGATCGTCGGGCACTGAACGGACCCCGCTCGCACCAACCGGTGCCCGCTACCGTGCCGTCCCGACCCTGCTGCAGGAGTCGACGTGGACCGGACCCCGACGGTGCAACTTGGACAGTTCGTCGACGAGAACGCCGAGCAAATTGCCGAGCGGCTCGAGGCGGCGGGCATCACCTGGTGGGCCAAGGAGCCGGGTCGCTGGACCCGGACCCTGTTCGCCGGCGACTGGGGCGTCCGGCTGTTCGTCGACGCCGCACGACTCGAGGAGGCCAGGGCGATCGCCCGGGACGTCACCGGTCCCGCCTGACACCCGCGTGGCTCGGCCGGCCCGGCCGACGTGGCCGACGTGGCCGGCGTGGCCGAGCCAGCGGCTCAGCTCGGCTCGTTGCCCGGTGACCACTTGATGCTGCAGCCCATCGAGGGATGCTGATCGGTCGGCGGCTCCTCGCCGTCCAGCGCCGCGTCGAGCGCCGCACGCAGGTCCGCACCGGTCACCGGGGTGTCGCCGGTGGGGCGGCTGTCGTCCATCCGGCCGCGGTAGACGAGCGTGCGCGCGGCGTCGAACACGAAGAAGTCGGGCGTGCAGACGGCGCCGTAGGCCTTCGCGACCGACTGGTCGGCGTCGAACAGGTACGGGAAGTCGAAGCCGACCGTGCGCTTCTGCTCGGCGAGTCCCTCAGGGGTGTCGGACGGGGAGATCGCCGGGTCGTTGGCGCTGATGCCGACGACCGCGACGCCCTTCTCGCCGTACTCGCGGGCCAGCGCGGCGAAGCCGTCCTGGACGTGGATCACGTAGGGACAGTGCGAGCAGATGAAGGCGACGAGCAGCACCGGCGCGTCGTTGAGGTCCTCGAGCGTGATGGTGCCGTCCCCGGTGACCTCGGTGAGGGCGAACGGGGGAGCGGTGGTGCCGAGTTCGAGCATCCGCGAGGTGGCGGCCACGGGAAGGTCCTTGGATCGAGAGCGGGGGCGAGAGCGGGGGGTCGTGTGTGTCCGATCGGCTGCAGCGGGTCGGATGCAGCGGGTCGGATGCAGCGGGTCGGATGCAGCGGGTCGGCTGCGCCGCCGTGCACCGGACAGTCGGTTCACGGGGTATCGGATGCCCGGTCGCTCGGTGGGGTCCGGTCCGACCGTTCGGACACCACGGTCCCGTAGCCACCCCCGCCCGGGGTCTCCACGATCAGCCGGTCGTCGCGCTGCAGCTCCAGCGACACCTTGGCCGGCAGCTCGTCGTCGGCGTCGCTCCCCGCGCGCTGCACGGCGTTGCGGCCACGGCCGCCGTCCGAGCCGCCGTGCGCGCCCCAGGGCGCATGGTCGCGCCGCTCGGTCAACAGCGACGCGGTCGCGTCGTCGGTCAACACCTGCAGCACCCGACGCAGGCCCTCCCCGCCGCGGTGCTCGCCCTCGCCGCCGGATCCGTCGCGCAGCCGGTACTCGACCACCCGCAACGGGTAGGCCAACTCGAACGCCTCGATGGGGGTGTTCTTCGTGTTGGTCATGTGAGACTGGATGCCGCTGGCGCCGGGGCCCCAGGGTCCGGCCCCCATGCCGCCGCCGAGTGTCTCGTAGTAGGTGAAGGCCTCGCCGGTGCGCGGATCGGTGCCGCCGAACAGGGTGTTGTTCATCGTGCCCTGGCTGGCCGCACCGACCCGGTCGGGGGCGGCCAGGGCGAACGCGCCGAGCAGGACGTCGACGATCCGCTGTGAGGTCTCCACGTTCGCGGCGGCGACCGAGGCCGGTGGTGCGGCGTTCACGATCGAAGCCTCGTCGGTCAGCACCTCGAGCACCCGGCGGATGCCGTCGTTGGCCGGGAGGTCCGGCGCGGCGACGGCCCGCAACGCGTAGACGGCCGCCGACAGCGTCACGGCGTAGGGCGCGTTGACGCTGCCCGGCACCTGCGGTGACGAGCCGCGCAGATCGCAGCTCACGGTGCCGTCGTCGATGGTCAACGCGACCCGGATCGGGATCGGCCCGACCCCGGTGCCGTCGCCGTCCATGACGTCGTCGAAGGTGTAGGTGCCATCGGGCAGGTCGCGGATCGCGGCCCGCATCGCCCGTTCCGCGTGGTCGAGCGTCGCAGCCATCGCGGCCTGGAGACCCTCGACCCCGAGGTCGGCCGCCAGCGCCCGCAGCCGGTTGGCCGTGAGCTGGTTCGCGCCCACCTGGGCGCGCATGTCCCCGAGCCGTTCGCGCGGGGTCCGGGTGTTCGCGAGCAGCATGGCGACCAGATCCCGGGACTCCTCGCCCGCGACGTACAGCTTCACCGGCGGGATGCGCAGGCCTTCGGCGAAGATGTCGCGGGCACCGGCTGGCATCGATCCGGGTGCCGACCCGCCGACGTCCGAGTGGTGGGCCCGGTTCGCCGCGAAGCCCAGCAGCGTGCCGTCGTCGTCCACGATCGGTGCGACCAGTGTCCAGTCGGGCAGGTGGGTCCCTCCGGCGTACGGGTCCGACACCAGGACCTGGTCGCCGGGATCCAGCGTGTCGAACGCCTCCCGGGCGGCGGCCACCGACAGCGGCATGGAGCCGAGGTGGACCGGGATGTGCTCGGCCTGCGCGACCATCCGTCCGTGGGCGTCGAACACCGCCGTGGAGCAGTCGATGCGTTCCTTGATGTTGGGGGAGTAGGCGGTGCGCCGCAGCGCCGCGCCCGCCTCCTCGGCGATGCCGACCAGCGCGTTGCGGACCACTTCGAGGGTGATCGGGTCGACGTGGTCGGGATCGGCACCGGCGCGCTGCCCGGTGTCGGCGCGCTGGTCGGTGTCGGCGTGCTGCTCGGCCATCACGGACTCCCCTCCAGGACGAGCACACCGTGGTCGTCGACGTCGCCGCGCTGCCACGGCGCGACCCACACCGTCGCGTCGAGCCCGACGACCACGGCCGGGCCGTCGATGCGGGCCTGCGCGCCGAGCCGCGCGCGGTCGACGATGCGCGCGGACACCCGGTGCTGACTCGAGGAGCCGTCGGGAGCGCCGGCGACCACCTCGCGGTGGGCGAGCGTCGCGTCGTCCACGCCGCCACCGCCGACGAGCTGCGGCAGTGGCAGCTCGGGAGCCGGGCCCTCGAGTCGGACCCGCAGGGTGACCAGCTCCAGGGACTCGGCCCGCTGGTCGTAGCCGTAACGGTCGCGGTGGGCGTCGTGGAACCGGTCCGCGAGTTCGGCCGGGTCGGTCGTCCCCTCCACCTCGAGTTCGAACGCCTGCCCGTGGTAGCGCACGTCCGCCGTCCAGTGGGTGGCGTCGACGGCCACCCCCTGCTCGTCGAGCACGGCGCGCGCCTCGGCCTGCAGTTCCTCCCAGCCCTGCTGCAGGGCGGACGTGTCGACGTCGTCGAGCCGGCGCAGGCGTGAGCGGGCGCGGTCGACGGTCACGGGCGCGGCCAGCAGCCCCAGCGCGGACAGCACGCCGGGGTTGGGCGGCACCAGGACCGTCGCGCAGCCGAGCTCGGCCGCCAGCGCGGCCTGGTGCAGCGGCCCCGCGCCGCCGAAGGGCACCAGCGCGAACCGGCGGGGGTCGTGGCCGCGCTCGACGGACACGACCCGCAGCGCCTTGGCCATCTGCGCATCGGTGACCCGCACGATCCCGGCCGCGCAGGTGACGGGGTCGAGGTCGAGCTCCGCGGCGAGCTGCGCGATGGCGTCGTGGGCGCGTTCGGCCCGCATCGGCATCGCCCCACCGAGCCGGACCTCAGCGTCCAACCGACCGAGCAGCAGGTTCGCGTCCGTCACGGTCGCCCGGTCCCCGCCACGGTCGTAACAGGCCGGGCCCGGCACCGCCCCGGCCGACCGGGGGCCGACCCGCAGGGCCCCGCCGGCGTCACGCCAGGCGATCGATCCGCCGCCCGCTCCGATCGTGTGGATGTCGGTGGTGGTCACCGCGAACGGCAGGCCGTCGATGGCCCCGTCCGCGGTGGTCGCCGGGCGCCCGCCGGTGATCAGACTCACGTCCGTCGAGGTGCCGCCGACGTCCATCGCGATGACGTCCGGATGCCCGGACGCGACGCCGAGCGCCGCCGCCCCCCACGCCCCGGCGGCCGGACCCGACAGCAGGGTGTGGACCGGCTCGCGGGCGGCGATCCGGGCCTCGAACGTCCCCCCACCGGACCGCATCACCTCGATGCCGGGTCGCAGGCCGGCCGCGCCCAACCGGTCCGCCAACGAGCCGAGGTAGCGGTCCATACGCGGGGCCACGTAGGCGTTGAGTGCCACGGTCGAGGTCCGCTCGACCTCGCGCATGACGGGCAACAGTTCGTGCGCGACGGTCACCGGGACACCGAGCTCACGCAGCGCGTCAGCCAGCGCACGCTCGTGGGTCGGCACCCGGAAGCCGAACAGCAGGGCGACGGCGACCGCGTCCGGTTCGAGCGCGGCGACCTCGGCGACGACCCGGTCGATCTCGGTCGAGGTCAGGGCCACGACCACCTCGCCGTCCGAGCCGATGCGCTCGGCCGCCTCGACGACCAGCCCGGAGGGCACGACCGGGTCGGGGCGGCGGGCGGCGAGGTCGTAGAGATGGGGCCGGTCCTGTCGGCCGATGGCCAGCAGATCCCGGAACCCGGCGGTGGTGACCAGCACCGTGCGGGCCCCGTCGCGCTCCAGCACCGTGTTGGTCGCGACCGTCGTGCCGTGCGCGAACCGGTCGAGCGCGTCGATGGCGAGCCCGAGACGCTCGACACCCGCCAGGATGCCCTCCGCCTGGTCGCCGGGGGTGGAGGGGACCTTGGCCACCTCGATGCCGTCGTCGGTGGTCGCGACGAGGTCGGTGAAGGTGCCACCGACGTCGACGCCCAGTGCTCGTGTCATCGCGGTGTCGGTCCTGGTCCGGGGACGGGGCCACCCCAACCCTAACGTCGGTCGGGAGCGGCTCAGCGGTCGCGGACACGCAGGGTCGCAGCCAGCCCGCCGAGCGCGAGCAGCCCGCCGGCGAGCATCAGCCAGCTCCCGACGGCGGGCTCGGCCGCGAAGGTCAGATCGATCCCGACGGGGAGCTCGTCGCGCAGCGCCATCAGATCGGCACCGCCACGGCGGACCAGGGTCGCGACCGATGGCCGCACGAGCAGGGCAACGACGGCGGTGGCCGCGGCGGCGAGCGCCGCCGATGCCGTCAGGACCCTGGCCCCGGGCGGGGGGCGGTCGATGCCCGCCGCCACGCCGAGTCCGACCAGGGCCAGCCCGGCGGCGAGCACGCCGAACCCGGCAAGCAGGTGCGGCACGCCCCGCAGAACGGCGACGGTGCGCTGCGCGTCCTCGCCCAGCATGGAGACCGTGGCCACCAGCTCGTACCAGGGCAGCAGGGCTCCGGTCACGACCAGGACGCCGCCGACCGCGACGACGAGTCCGGACCGGCCCTGACCGAACAGCAGCAGTCGCGCCGTGAGGGCGGTGTCTCCGCGCACAACTCGACCTCCTCGCCGCCGGCCTGACCCTACTGGCCGGGCGCGGGTCGTGGCGATGGTCGCCGCCCGCCGGGCGGGGGGGCCGTCCCGCTAGGCTCCGCCGCAGTCACCGGTCCGCGCTCGACGCGAGCATCGCGCTCGACGACATGCCACACCGGTGGCAACCGACCGACGTCCTCGAGCCGGGAGCCATGCCGCCGTGCCATCCCGGTCGTCGCGTGTCCGTGTCGGGGTGCTGATCTCCGGATCGGGCTCGAACCTGCGGGCGCTGCTCGACCAGCAGGCCACGCAAGCCGACGCGGTCGGCGAGGTCGTCGTGGTCGGCAGTGACCGGGCGGACGCCGGTGGGCTCGAGCGGGCCCGTGCCGCCGGAATCCCGACGATCGTGCGACCATTGGCCCCCGGTGACGACCGGGACGCCTGGGAGGCGCGGCTCCGGGCGGACCTGGCCACCCACGACGTCGAGGTGGTGGTACTGGCCGGCTTCATGCGGATCCTGTCCGAGGCATTCCTGCACGGCTGGCCCGACGCGGTCGTCAACGTGCACCCGTCACTGCTGCCCGCGTTCCGCGGTGCCCACGCCGTGCGCGACGCGCTGGCCGAGGGCGTGAAGCTGACCGGCGCGACGGTGCACCTCGTCGACGAGCAGGTGGACCACGGGCCGATCATCGCGCAGCAGGCCGTCGCGGTGCTGCCCGAAGACGACGAGGCCACGTTGCACGCCCGCATCCGGGCCGTCGAGCACGAGCTGCTGCCTCGCTGCGTCGAGCTGTTGTGCGCCGGTCGGCTGCGCATCGAGGGCCGGTCGGTCCGACTGCTCGACGCCGACACCGTCGCATCACCGTCCCCCGATCATCCGCGCATCGACCGGAGCGAGTCTTGAGCACGTCAGCCACCACCCCCGTCCGTCGCGCGCTCGTCAGCTGTTTCGACAAGACCGGCATCGCCGAGTTCGGCGCCGCCCTGGCCGCCCGGGGCGTGGAACTGGTCTCGACCGGGTCCACGGCCGGCGTCCTGCGCGACGCCGGGGTCGCGGTCACCGGGGTGGCCGAACTGACCGGGTTCCCCGAGTGCCTCGACGGGCGGGTCAAGACGCTGCATCCGGCGGTGCACGCGGGCATCCTGGCCGATCGCACCGATCCGGCCCACGTCGCCGAACTCGAGGAGCTCGGCATCGCCCCGATCGACCTGGTGGTCGGCAACCTGTATCCGTTCCAGGACACCGTCGCGTCGGGGGCACCGGATGCCGACGTCGTGGAGATGATCGACATCGGTGGCCCGACGATGCTGCGTGCCGCGGCGAAGAACCACGGCTCGGTCGGCGTGCTGGTGGATCCCGACGACCACGCCGCACTGCTGGCCGAACTGGACGAACACGGCGGGCTCGGCGCGGGCCTGCGCCGGGCACTGGCCGCAAAGGCCTTCGCCCACACCGCCGCCTATGACGCCGCGGTGGCGACGTGGTTCACCGCGGACGAGGCGTTGCCGGCGCAGCTGCACACGGTGCTGACCCGCCGCGAGATCCTGCGGTACGGCGAGAATCCGCATCAGGCCGCCGCACTCTACGAGGACCCGGCGTCCAGTGGTGTCGCCGACGCCGCTCAACTGCACGGCAAGGCGCTGTCGTACAACAACCTCGTCGACGCCGACGCCGCCTGGCAGATGGCCGTCGAACCCGACGAACCGTGCGTGGCCATCATCAAGCACACCAACCCGGCCGGCTACGCGATCGCACCGGATCTTGAGGCCGCCTACGGCCGCGCCCTGGAGGGCGACCCGGTCAGCGCGTTCGGCGGGATCGTCGCGACCAACCGGGTCGTGGACGCGGCCACGGCCCGCCGCATCATCGAGATCTTCACCGAGGTCGTCATCGCGCCCGGCTACGACGCCGAGGCGCTCGAGGTCCTGACCACCAAGGCCAATCTGCGCGTGCTGACCATGGCGGACGCCGTCCGGCCGTCGGTGACCCGCACCCTGCGCACCATCGGGGGCGGGGTCCTGGTGCAGGACCTCGACGCCGCTGCGGAGCCGTTCGATGCCTGGGAGGTCGTCACCCGGGCACAACCGAGCGACGAGCAGCTCGGCGACCTGCAATTCGCCTGGCTCGCCGCCAAGCACACCAAGTCGAACGCGATCGTGCTCGCCCGCGACGGGCAGCTGGTCGGGGTCGGTGCGGGCCAGATGAGCCGGGTGGACAGCGTGCGGCTGGCCGTGGAACGCTCCGGGGAACGTCACGTCGCCGCGGTGCTCGCGAGCGACGCGTTCTTCCCGTTCCGTGACGGTCCCGATGCCGCCGCCGCGGCTGGGATCGCCGCGATCGTGCAGCCCGGCGGATCGGTGCGTGACGACGAGGTGATCGCGGCCGCCGACGAGCACGGGATCCCGATGGTGTTCACCGGACGCCGTCATTTCCGGCACTGACCGCGACTGACCGCGACTGACCGGCGCGACCGCCCGGCGGCAACGACAGGAGGCACGATGAGCGCGACGATCATCGACGGCAAGGCGCTGGCAGCCGAGGTCCGCGAGCGCATCGCGGCCGAGGTGGCGCAGCTGCGGGCCGACCATGGTGTCGTGCCCGGTCTGGCGGCCGTCATCGTCGGCGACGATCCGGCCTCGCAGGTCTACGTCGGCATGAAACACCGGGCGAGCGAGACCGCCGGCATGGTGTCCCGCCAGCACATCCTGCCGTCTGACACGAGTCAGCAGGACCTCGAGGCGCTGGTCACCGACCTGAATGCCGACGACGACATCGACGGCATCCTCGTGCAGCTGCCCCTGCCCGACCACCTCGACGCCCGGCCCGTCCAGGAGCTGATCGACCCGGCCAAGGACGTCGACGCGCTGAACCCCTACACGGCCGGTCGCCTGGCCGTCGGTGACCCCACCTTCCTGTCGTGCACGCCCTACGGCGTGCTGGAGATGCTGGCCCACACCGGGGTCGAGACCGCGGGCGCGAACATCGTGGTGGTCGGCCGCTCGAACCTGGTCGGGCGCCCGCTGTCGGTCATGCTGACGCTGAAGGACCGCGACGCGACCGTGACCCTCGCGCACTCACGCACCCGCGACCTCGCGACGATCTGTCGCACGGCGGACGTCGTGATCGCCGCCGCGGGCCGTATCGGGCTCATCACGGCCGACATGATCCGGCCCGGTGCGGTCGTGATCGACGTCGGCACCAACCGGGGCGAGGACGGCAAGCTGGTCGGCGACGTCGCGTTCGACGAGGTCGCCGAGGTGGCCGGCGCGATCAGCCCGGTCCCGGGCGGTGTCGGACCCATGACCGTCACCATGCTGCTGCAGAACACCCTCGAGGCCGCACGTGGCCGCCGGGGGCTGCCGCGGCGCTGATCCCGCGCCCGGTCCGGGTGCCCGCGGGCGGTCAGCCCGGTGACCGCGCCGTGCCGACGATGGCCGGGGCGGCCGGACCGCCACCGGGCAGCCGCCACGGCCTGACGTCGGCCAGATCGAAGCCGCCGGCCCGCAGGGCCGCTGCCGTGTCCCGGCGCAGGTTGCAGCCCCGGGCGACGAACCGCCAGGGCCGCTCCAGCAGCGCCTGGGCGGCCGCGACGCGGCCATGTCCGGCGACGTGCTCGATCAGCAGCAGTTGCCCGTCGGGCCGCAGGACCCGACGGATCTCAGCGATGCTGCGATCGAGATCGTCGACCGTGCACAACACCAGGGTCGCGATGACCACGTCGACGGTGGCGTCGTCGAACGGCAGCGCCTCGGCGGATGCGGGCAGGACACGCACCGGAGCCCGGGTGAACGTCGCGGCGCGTCGATGGAGGCGTCGGACCATGGCCGGAGTCGGCTCCAGCAGATGCAGACGCTCGACCGCCGGACCGAGATGCGCGAGGTTCGCGCCCGTCCCCGCGCCGATCTCGACCACCTCGCCGGCGGCGTGTGCCAGCAGCGCATGCCGCTCATCGGCCAGACCGGCCTGCTCGACGCGGGCCAGGCCGCGGTCGTAGAGCCGGGCGAAGATCCGGTCCAGCAGACTGATGACGTGCTCCCCGGCTCGACGACCGGTGGCAGCATACGGTCGACCACGGTGCCCGCCGAGCCGCTGGCTAGGCTCGGACACCGACCGCCAACTGCGCTCATGAGGAGCACCCACCATGACCTCGCCCGTCCGTGTGACCGTGACCGGTGCCGCCGGCCAGATCGGCTACGCGCTGCTGTTCAGGATCGCCTCCGGGCAGATGTTCGGCCCCGACACGCCCGTGCAGTTGCGCCTGCTGGAGATCACTCCGGCGCTCTCCGCGCTCGAGGGCGTGGCGATGGAGCTCGACGACAGCGCCTTCGGTCTGCTGTCCGGGATCGAGTTGACCGACGACGCCGAGGTGGCGTTCGACGGCACGAACATGGCGTTGCTCGTCGGCGCAAAGCCGCGCGGGCCGGGGATGGAGCGCGCCGACCTGCTCAAGGACAACGGGCGCATCTTCACCGGGCAGGGCAGCGCCATCGCAGCGAAGGCCGCGGACGACGTCAAGATCGCCGTGGTCGGGAACCCCGCCAACACCAACGCGCTGATCGCCGCCGCCAACGCCGACGGCGTGCCCGCGGAGCGCTTCACCGCCATGGTGCGGCTCGACGAGAACCGGGCGAAGTCGCAGCTCGCGGCCAAGGCCGGTGTCGGGGTCGGCGAGGTCACCAACCTCGGTGTGTGGGGTAACCACTCGCCGACGATGGTCCCCGACTTCGAGAACGCGAAGATCGGCGGCCGCCCGGTCACCGACGTCATCGACGACCGGCCCTGGCTCGAAGGTGAGTTCCTGACCACCGTGCAACAGCGGGGCAAGGCCATCATCGACGCGCGTGGCGCCTCCTCGGCGGCCTCAGCGGCGAATGCGCTGGTGGACCACGTGGCGAACTGGTGCGGCGGGAAGCCGACCGCGGCGGGTGACTGGGTCTCCATGGCGGTCGTCTCCGACGGTTCCTACGGCGTCCCGGAGGGCCTGATCAGCGGCTTCCCGGTCACCACCGACGGAGCCGGGACCTACGAGATCGTCCAGGGGCTCGAGCTGTCGCCGTTCGCGCAGGGCAAGCTCGACGCCACGGTCGCGGAACTCACCGAGGAGCGTTCGGCCGTCGCCGAGATGCTCTGAGGCGCTGCCCACGCCCGACGACGACGCCCGCCGGTTCCCGGCGGGCGTCGTCGCGTCCCCATGGGGCGCTACCGTCTGCCCGTCCGTCGTCCACGAGTCTGGATCCACACCGTGCCCCGCGTCTTCTCCGGTATGCAGCCCTCCGGTGACCCCCACCTCGGCAACCTGCTGGGAGCGTGGCAGAACTGGGTGCGCCTGCAGGACGACCGGGACTGCATCTACTGCGTGGTCGACCTGCATGCGATCACCTCGCCCAACGAACACGATCCCGAGCTGTTGCGGCGGCGGACGGTGGAACTCGCCACGGGCATGCTCGCCGTGGGGGTCGACCCGCAACGTTCGATCCTGTTCGTGCAGTCGCACCTCCACGAACACGCGGAGTGCGCCTGGCTGTTCAACTGCGTCGCCGGCTTCGGTGAGTTGCGCAAGCAGCCGCAGTTCAAGGAGAAGTCGGAGGGCCGCGAGTCGGTCAGTGTCGGCCTGTTCGACTACCCCGTGCTCCAGACCGCCGACATCCTGCTCTACGGTGCCGACGAGGTACCGGTCGGTGAGGACCAGCGCCACCACATCGAACTCGCCCGCCACATCGGGCAGCGCTTCAACCACCGTTTCGGTGAGGTGTTCACGCTGCCCGAGGCCGTACACCCCGGGACCGCGGCCCGGGTGATGGATCTGCAGGACCCGACGGCCCGGATGTCCAAGTCCTCGTCGAACGAGAAGGGCATCGTCTACGTCCTCGATGATCCCAAGCGGATCGAGAAGAAGGTCAAGAGCGCGGTCACCGACTCGGCGGGCGACATCCGCCACGACCGGACCGAGAAGCCCGGGGTGTCCAACCTGCTGGAGATCCTGTCCGCGGCCACGGGCCGTGACGTCGACGATCTGGCCGGGGAGTACGACGGGCAGGGCTACGGCACCTTCAAGACGGCGGTCGCCGAGGCGGTCATCGAGCTGCTGGCACCGATCCAGGCCCGCTACACGGAACTCGCGGGTGACCCCGTCGAGGTCGAGCGCATCCTGGCCGACGGTGCCGATCGGGCCCGGACGATCGCGGCACCCACCCTGGCTGCGGCCAAGGAGGCCATGGGGCTGCTCGCCCCACGGGCGCGCTGACGTCCGTGGTGAGCGGCGGGGACGTCCGATCGGTCGGTCCACCGGTCCGGCTCCAGACGCACGTCTGGAATCCGGGCGGTGCGTGGCGCGCGCTGTTGATCCACGGGTTGTGCTCGGACGGCGTCTGCTGGTGGCGGGAGGCGTCCCGGCTGGCCGCGGCGGGCTGGCTCGTGCTCGCACCCGATCTGCGGGGTCATGGTCGCAGCCCCACGGCGGACCGGTTCGACCTGCCGACCCTGGCCGCCGACGTGACCGCGCTCGGATCCGGGTGGGAACTGGTGATCGGTCATTCGCTCGGTGGTGCGATCGCCGCCGAGTTGCTCGCCGTGGACCCGGACATCGGGGCCGCCGTGCTGGTCGACCCGGTGTTGCAGCTGGCCGCGGGCGATCGCGACCGCATCCGGGCGCAGCTCGGTGCCGAGGCCGGCGGGATGGAGGCGTCTGCGGTCCGGGCCGCACATCCGTCGTGGGACGAACGCGACGTGTGGCGCAAGGTGCTCGCGACCCGGGCGGTCACACCAGATGTCGTCGACGCGGTGCTCGGGGACAACGACCCGTGGGACCTCGTGGCGGGCGTCCGACACTGGCGGGCACGGGTGCACCTGCTCGCGGCCGATCCGGCCCGGGGTGGCGTGCTCGATCCGGGCCTCGCCGACCGGCTCGCCGACGGACGGCGTGTCACCGCCGAACTGGTCGCGGATGCGGGGCACTCCATCCACCGCGAGCGACCGGACGTGGTCGCCGCGGCGGTCGACCGGGTGCTGCGCGACCACCGCGACTGACGCCCGCCGACGCCGGCCGCCGAGCCCACCGTCCCGGTGATCGCACAGCGCGCTCGGCACGTCAAGCCGGCCGGCAGGCAGGTCGATGTGGAGGCGGAGGGGCGGCGCGCTCCGCGACCGCTCCGGGCCCGATTCGCTTCGGGCATCGGTCGGCGGCTGAGGGACACGTCATGGCAACGGCATCCGCACAGGGTCCCCGACCCGTCATGTGGCGTCGCGAGCGGCGTATCCAGGTGGTCAACGTCCTCGCGGTCGTGGTCGGCATCGCCTATCTGCTGTGGCGGGTCGTCGCGACCGTAACGGGGGTGAACCCCGTGGCATTCTGGGCACTGTGGGCGGCGGAGGCGTACGGGGTGCTCGCGTTGTCGTTGAACGCCATGCAGGGCTGGCACGTCCCCGGACCGCCGGCTCCCCGGCCGGCGACCGGCACGCCGCCGCACGTCGATGTGCTGGTCGGCACCTACGACGAGACCGATGACGTCGTCGAGGCGACGCTGGCCGGTGCCGCGGCCATCGACTACCCGGATGTGACCGTCCATCTGCTGGACGACGGACGGCGTCCGACGATGCGGCAGCTGGCCCACTCCTACGGGGCCGTCTACCGGACACGGGACGACAACGCGCACGCGAAGGCCGGCAACATCAACGCGGCCCTGCGCACGATGTCGACCGTCGCCGACGACCTGCTGCTCGTCCTGGATGCCGACCACGTCCCGGACCCCCGCATCCTCAACGAGACCGTGGGCTACTTCGACGACCCGGCCGTCGCGGTCGTCCAGACCCCCCACGAGTTCGTCAACCTCGACAGTTTCCAGCACGGCGGGCACCAGCGTGACGTCTACGAACAGTCGCTGTTCTACCGCGTGCTCATGCCGGGTCGGGACCGGCATGATGCCGCGTTCTGGTGCGGTTCGGCGGCGGTGCTGCGCCGCCGTGCACTCGAGGAGGTCGGTGGGGTCGCGACCGAGACGATCACGGAGGACTACCACACGACCCTCAAGCTGATCGAGCGCGGCTACGTCGCCCGGGTCCACGATCGAGCGCTGGTCCGCGGCCTGGCACCGGACACGCTGGAGGCCTTCCTCGTCCAGCGCCACCGCTGGGCCACGGGCAACCTCGCGACCCTGCGGACCGCCGCGGGCCCGATCCGCAATCGCGCGCTCCGAGGCGTGCAGCGCGTGCATTTCCTGGCGACCGGTCTGTGGTTCCTGTCCGGGTTGCAGCGCCTGACCTTCTGGGCGGTCCTGCTCGCAGCGTTGTGGGCCGGAGTCGTCCCGGCCGCGATCGACCTGCGGTCGTTCGCGTTCATCTGGTCGGTGCACATCGCGGTGGCGACGATCGCCGGCACGCTGCTCGGGCGGGGGCACCTGCAGCACCGTGATGCCCTGCGGTGGCAGGTCCTGACGGCGGCGTCCTACACCGGGGCCGTGGTCAGCTCCATACTCCCGTCGGGCCGCCGGTTCGTGGTCACCCCCAAGATCAACGGCACGTCGAACGCCGCCGCGGTGTTGCGGCACGCGAAGCTCCCCCTGGCGGTCGCCGCGGCACTGGTGCTGGCCGTGGTCGTCCGACTCGTCGAACTCGTGACCGGTCGCGGGTTGCTGCCGCCCCTGCCCCGGATCGCGCTGGGCGTGATCGTGGTGTTCGGCATCGTGGAGTTCGCCCTGCTCACGCTCGCACTGGTGGGCGTGGTCCGCCGTCGCCAGCACCGGGCGTCGTACCGGGTGGCGACCTCGTTGGTGGCCGACGTCGGCGGGGTTCCGGCCGTGGTGACCGATCTGTCCCAACACGGCCTGCGGTTGCTGGTCGACGGCGACGTCCCGACGGTCGGGTCGCCGGTGCCGGTCGTCATGCGGGTCCCGGACGTCCGTGGTGGCTTCGCCTGGATCCAGGTCGAGGTCGAGGTCCGCAACACCGCGTCGATCGACGATCGGAACCGCTGGTCGGTTGGCTGCCGAATCGTCGGTTCCGACGCGACGGCGCGCGCCGCGATCGCCCTGTACGTCCACGTCACGAGCTTCGGGCGGGCGCGGAGCGACAGCGCCCCCGAGACGGTGTCGGGGTTCCCGGTCGGAGGGCTCGACGAGGGGTCCGTCACGGTGCCGGCCCGGGGCCCCGACGACGACGCGCCCGGGGAAGGTCCGCGGCCGCTCGCGCGTTCACATTGACGAACCCCGAGCACGAGGATGCTTCGCGTGAGCGACCCGACCCCGACCGAGACCGACCCCCTGAGCGCACCCGATGCCGGCGCGGGTGATGAGCCGCGGGTGCAGCTGTACTGGCGGCCCGGCTGTGGGTTCTGCAGTTCGCTGACCCGCGGCCTCGATCGCATCGGCCTCGACTACGACGCCCACAACATCTGGGATGACGAGGACGCGGCCGTGTTCGTGCGTTCGGTCGCCAACGGCAACGAGACCGTGCCCACCGTGCGCATCGGCGACATCGCCCTGGTCAATCCGACGGCCGACGAGGTCATGTCGGAGGTGGCGACCATCGCGCCCGCAACGGTTCCGGCCGACTACGAGCCGCCGGAACCCGGTCCGCTGGGCCGTGCGCTGCGGCGCATGCTCGGCGGCTGACGCCGTCGGTCGCACGCGGCATCAGCGGTCGCACGGGGCATCAGATGTAGCCACGCAGTGCCGCGACGTGGACGACCCGTTCGACCGCGAGGGAGAACGCGGCCTCACGCATGCTGAGCTTCTCGGCCTCGTGGCCCGACTGGAAGTCCCGGACCTCGCGGTAGGCGTGGCGCAGCTTGCGTTCGAGTCGTGAGTTGACGTCCTCGAGGTCCCAACGCAGCTCCTGACTGTTCTGGACCCACTCGAAGTAGCTGACCGTCACCCCGCCGGCATTGGCCAGGATGTCGGGCACGATCAGCACCCCACGATCGGCCAGCACGTCATCGGCCTGGGGCGTCACGGGGTGGTTCGCGCCCTCGACGATCAGTGCCGCCCGGATGCGGTCGACGTTGTCGGCGGTGATCACCTCGCCGAGGGCCGCGGGGATGAGCACGTCGACATCGAGTTCGAGCAGGTCCTCGTTGCTGACCGGCTCGGTCCCCTCGAGACCGGCCAGCGCGCCGTACCGCGCGACGTGGTCGACGGCCGCGGCCACGTCGATGCCCGCCTCGGCGACCACGCCCCCGCCGATGTCGCTGATCGCCACGATGCGGTAGCCGAGATCGGAGGCGATCCGGGCCGCCCAGGAGCCGACGTTGCCGAACCCCTGGATCGCGATGCCGACCTCGCCGGGCTCCCGGAACCCGAGATCCTTGACCGCCTCCTCCATGGTGACGATCACCCCCGACCGGTCGCCTCCTCGCGACCGTAGGACCCACCGAGCGCGATCGGCTTGCCGGTGACGATCTGCGTCGTGTGCCCGTGTTTGCGTCCGTACTGGTCCAGGATCCAGCTCATGACCTGGGCGTTGGTGTTCATGTCCGGAGCCGGGATGTCACGGGTGGGCCCGATGACATGGCCGATCTGGTCGGTGTAGCGCCGGGTGATGCGTTCGAGTTCGGACTTCGACAGGTCCGTGGGATCGATCTGGACACCGCCCTTGGCACCACCGAAGGGCACGTCGACCAGCGCCGTCTTCCAGGTCATCAGCGACGCCAGTGCCCGCACCTCCTCGAGGTCCGCATGCGGGTGGTAGCGGATACCGCCCTTGTAGGGCCCGCGGGCCCCGTTGTGCTGCACGCGGTAGCCGTGGACGGCCAGCATGTCGCCGTTGTCGCGGCGCACCGCGATCTGGGCGCGCAGTTCACGGAACGTGCCGCTCAGCACCGCGATCGCTGCATCGCTGAGCCGGTCCACCTCCGCGGCCCGCATGAAGAAATGGTTGACCGCCTCGAAGGGCGTCATCGGTCCATCAGCTGCCACGATCTCCCTGTCCATCGTCGGCTGTCGGTCGTCCGCCGGAACCGATGCAAGCAGCGTGGTGGGCCCGCGTCGAGGGCGCGGTCGTGCGAGGCATCGGCCCGTGACCGCGCTGAACCGTTGGTCAGCGTGGGGTCCGGGCCCTGTCCGGTGGTACCCTGACCACTGCTCGTGGGTCGGACCGGTGGCTCGGCCCGCGACCGCCACCGGATGCACGTCCGGCGTTCGCGCCGGCCCCGAAACCGAGGTGGACGCAGCCACTGCGACCATGTCGGCACCGCGGGATGGACAGCTCCGGTCGGCTCGGATGAGCCCACCGACAGACGGCTGCAGGAGCATCTCACACGATGGCGACCAAGGTCTCGGACACGAAGGGCGCTTCGGCGTCACCCCGCCGCGCTCCGTTCGTGGTGGAGCTCTACCGCTCCGCGCTGGGCAAGAAGTACGTGATGGCGATCACCGGGATCGTGTTCATGGGCTACGTGCTCGCCCACATGTTCGGCAACCTGAAGCTCTACCAGGGGGCCGAGGAGTTCAACGCCTACGCGGCGTTCCTCGAGCGGCTGCTCTACCCGATCATCCCCGAGAGCGGCACGCTGAACGCGCTGCGGGCCGTCCTGCTGCTGTCGCTGATCGGCCACGTGGTGGCCGCCGCCCAGCTGACCCGGATGAACACCAGGGCGCGGCCCACCCGCTACCAGTCCAAGCGTGACTACGCGGCAGCGGACTTCGCCTCACGCACGATGCGCTGGACCGGCGTCATCGTGCTGCTGTTCATCGGCTACCACCTCGCCGACTTCACCTGGGGCTGGGTCAACCCGGCCCCGGAGGGCACGGATCTGTACAACAAGGTCATCGCGAGCTTCTCCGTACCCGCGATCTCCGCGTTCTACATCGTCGCCAACCTCGCCCTCGGCGTGCACCTCTACCACGGGGTGTGGAGCCTGTTCCAGTCCATGGGCTGGAACAACCGACGGTTCAACCACTGGCGCAAGATGCTGGCCATCGGCTTCACCGTGGTCGTGATCGGCGGGAACCTGTCCTTCCCGATCGCGGTCATGACCGGAATCATCTCCTAGGCCGTCCACGACCCGCACGACCGACCCGGACACGTCCTGGAAGCGGAACCGGATGCGTCCTCACGCCCATCGACATCACCGAACTCGTTCCAACCCCCGCGACGCCGCTGTGAGGAGCAACGCATGACCGTGCTCGACTCCAAGGTCCCCGACGGACCGCTCGAGAGCCTCTGGGAGGACCACAAGTTCTCCATGAAGCTCGTGAACCCGAACAACAAGCGCAAGTTCGACATCATCATCGTCGGCACCGGGCTCGCCGGCGCATCCGCCGCGGCCACGCTGGGCGAACTGGGCTACCGGGTGAAGGTCTTCACCTTCCACGACTCCGCGCGTCGCGCCCACTCGATCGCGGCACAGGGCGGCATCAACGCCGCGAAGAACTACCACTCCGACGGCGACTCGGTCTATCGCCTGTTCTACGACACGGTCAAGGGTGGTGACTACCGCTCACGCGAGGCCAACGTCTACCGACTCGCCCAGGTCTCGAACAACATCATCGACCAGTGCGTGGCGCAGGGCGTGCCGTTCGCGCGCGAGTACGGCGGCAGGCTCGACAACCGTTCGTTCGGTGGCGCCCAGGTCAGTCGGACCTTCTACGCCCGTGGTCAGACCGGTCAGCAGCTGCTGCTCGGTGCCTACCAGGCGCTGTCACGCCAGGTGAAGCTCGGCAACGTCGAACTGGTCACCAACGCGGAGATGCTCGATCTGGTCGTCGTCGACGGCAAGGCGGCCGGGATCATCACGCGTGACCTCGTGAGCGGTCGTATCGATCGCCACTCGGCCCATGCCGTGGTGCTCGGGACCGGTGGGTACTCCAACGCCTACTACCTGTCGACCAACGCGATGACCTGCAACGTGACCGCGGCGTGGCGCGCGCACCGCAAGGGTGCGTTCTTCGCCAACCCGTCATTCACGCAGATCCACCCGACCGCGATCCCCTCGTCGGACGAGTTCCAGTCCAAGCTGACCCTGATGTCGGAGTCGCTGCGCAACGACGGGCGCATCTGGGTGCCCAAGGACCCCGACGAGTCGCGCGCGGTGGTCGACATCCCCGAGC
>CAYTLZ010000012.1:0-17051 GCA_964438785.1 uncultured Actinomycetota bacterium
CGGCGGGCACGGCGGTCAGCCGCGCGGGCGGACGGGCCACGTCGCCGGCCGCGGAACTCGGTGTGGCTGCACTCATCGTGGTTCCTCACTGCCTCGGGTGTCGCCCGCACCGACCGCGCGGCCGACGTCCCTGGACGGTCCACCACCGGCCGATCCCGGACGCGCCACCCGGGTGACGACCAGGTTCGCGATCTCGTCCACCCGGGCGGTGAACCCGGGATGGATCGGCACCGTGGAGCCGAACTCCTCGACGATGGCCGGCCCCGTGATCACGTCGCCCGCCCGCAGCCGGGCGCGGTCGATCACCACGGTGTCGACCGGGTCGGCGTCGAAGGCGACGCGGCGGCGCGCCACCTCGGCGGCCGTGGTGTCGCCGTCGCCGGGGGCGAGCCGTTCGAGCTCGGGCCGGGCGATCGGGCCGATCCCGGTCACCCGCAGGTTCACCCACTCGACGGGATGACGTGCGGCCTGGTCGCGGTAGGCGTAGCCGTAGAGCCGTTCGTGTTCGTCGTGGAAGGCGTCAACGACCGCGGTGCGGAACGCGTCGTCCACGGCTCCGGCCGGTGCCTCCACGCGGACCTCGAACGCCTGGCCGTCGTAGCGCAGGTCGACGGTGCGGACGAACCGGTGCTCGGCGGCGTCGAACCCCTCCCGCCGCAGTGCATCGCCGGCCCGGTCCTCCAGTGCGGCGAGGATCGTCGCGATCGGCCCGAGGTCGACGGCGGTGTCCCGGACGACGTGGGTCTGGACGTAGTCGTTCTTGACGTCGACCGTCAGCAGCCCGAAGGCGGACAGGTTCCCGGGATCGCGCGGCACGATCACCGCGGGGAGATCGAGCACGTCGATGAGCCGGCAGACCAGCAGGGGACCCGATCCCCCGAACGCGGCCATGGGGAAGTCGCGGACGTCGAGCCCGCGCTTGACGGTGACCTGGCGGATCGCGTTGGCCTGGTTCCACGCCGAGATCTCCAGGATCCCGCGCGCCGCGTCCTCGCGGCTCAGGCCCAGGCTCGCGCCGAGGGCGTCGATCGCCGTCCCTGCCGCGTCCCGGTCCAGTTCGATCTCGCCGCCGAGCAGCTGCGGAGGGATGCGGCCGAGGGCGACGTGCGCGTCGGTGACCGTCGGTTCCGTGCCACCGCGGCCGTAACAGATGGGGCCGGGATCCGCCCCCGCGGACCGGGGCCCGACCTTGAGCGTGCCCTCCGGGCCGATCCAGGCGATCGACCCGCCCCCGGCACCCACGGTCACGATGTCGATCATCGGGATCTTCGAGGGGAAGCGTCCGATGGAGCCCTCGGTGGTCAGGGTGGGCTCGCCCCCGAGCACCACGGAGACGTCCGTGGAGGTCCCGCCGCCGTCACAGGTCAGGATCGCGTCGTAGCCGGCGGCACCGGCCACCAGGGCCGCACCGAGCGCTCCGGCGGCCGGCCCCGACAGCACGGTGGTGATCGGTTGATGGACCACCTCGGCGGCGGAGATGACTCCACCGTTGGACTTCATCACGTAGAACGGGATGTCGACGGCCGCCGGCGGGGTCCCGTCGGCTGCGGCCAGGGCCGCGGATCCGGCCGCCCCGGCATCGGCACCCAGTGGCATGGCGGCCGCGGGTGACGCGTCCGCGCCCGTGGCGGCGCTGACCGCACCCTCGGCGACGTAGGCCTGCAGACGGGTGGCGATGCCGTGGATGTAGCGGGCCACCCGCGGCTTGACCGAGGCGTCGACCAGCGTGGTGATGGTGCGTTCGTACTCGCGGTACTCGCGCAGGACCTCGCTGGACAGCGACACGACCGCGTCGGGATGCTCGGCGGCCAGCACCTCGCGCATGCGCCGCTCGTGGGCGTCGTTCGCATAGGCGTGCAGGAGACAGACGCCGATGGTGTCGATGCCCTGCTCCCGGAACCAGCGGGCCACCGCGACGGCCCCGTCCTCGTCGAAGGGGCGGACCTGTGCACCGGTGACATCGAGCCGTCCACCGACCTCGCGCACCCGGTCGACCGGCACGATCCGGTCGGGCTTGACCCAGAAGTAGCTGTTGCCGTACCCGTCGGGCACGGACTGCCGCGCGATCTCCAGGATGTAGCGGTACCCCTCGGTCGTGATGAGTCCCATGCGCTCGATGTCGTCCTCGAGCAGCGCATTGGTCGCCACGGTGGTGCCATGGCTGACGGCGGCGACGTCCTCCCCACCCGCGTCGACGAGCTCGAGCCCCTTGGCGACCCCGTTGAGGAACCCCTCCGCGGGGTCCGCCGGGGTGGAGGGTGTCTTGGTCGTCGACAGCCGGCCACTGGTCGCGTCGAACACGACCACATCGGTGAACGTGCCACCAGTGTCGATACCGATGCGGATGCGTCGCATGGGGACCTCAGCGCCAGGATCGACTCGACGTGCGGGCGCGGCGTGAGCCTAATGCCGCCGTCCGCGCTGCCGTTCGGCAGCTGTGGACAATGGTGGCCCCGACCACCGTCAGGACCTGCCAGTCGTGCCCGGTCGGGGCGGGGCGCATGTGCGCTGCGCTGACCGAGGGGACTCGACGCCTCCACGACCGGCCGGCTGAACGTGTCAGTCGGTCAGCGCGCGCAGGAGACCGGCGGCAGCCCCGAGCGCACGGGCGTCGTCCCCGGGCCGCGCGACCGTCTGGACACCGAGTGGCAGCCCCGACCCGCCGGTGAGGCCCGGCACGGCGACGGTCGGGGTTCCGAGCAGGGTCCACTGCCGGCACAGCAGCGGGTCACCGGTCGTCGCGGCCGCAGGAGCCTCACCCAGCGTCGCCGGGGCGAGCAGGACATCGACGCCGTCGAAGAGCTCGACGAGCGCCTCGACCGCCCGGGCCGTGTGCGCACGCGCGGCGTGCACCGCCCACTCCCAGGCCAGACCGTCGTCCAGGTAGGCCCGCAGCTGCGGGCTCAGCAACGCGTCGTGCCCCGTACGGATCGCTGCCAGTTCGACCACCGTCTCGGCCCCCATCACGGCCTGCTGCGCCCGGGTCAGGCCCCGTAGCTGCGCCGGCAGGTCGCGGTCCACCACGTCGATCCCGGCGGCCCGGAGACGATCGACGCCCGCCTCGATGGCGTCCCGCGCGTCGGCGTCGAGCTCCTCCCACTCGAAGGTCCGCACGAAGGCCACGCGGCCCGGATCCGGGGTCGGCGCGAAGTCGTCGAGATCGCCGGCCATCACGCCGAGCCCGGTGGCGACGCCGTCGACGTCGGAGCCGAGCAGGCCGATGGTGTCGAGCGAGGGGGCACACAGGGTCGTCCCGCCACGCGGGACCGCCCCGAAGGTCGGCTTGGCACCGACGACGCCGCAGAACGAGGCGGGCCGGACCACCGACCCGGCGGTCTGGGTCCCGATGGCCAGCGGCACCGTGCCGGCCCCGACCGCGGCGGCCGAGCCGCTCGACGAACCGCCCGGCGTGCGGGTCGGGTCGTGGGGGTTGGTGGTCGGTCCGGGCCGGAACAACGCGTACTCGGTGGTGACCGTCTTGCCGACGATGATGGCACCGGCGGCCCGCAACCGCGCCACGCAGGCCGCATCGGCCTCGGCGGGACCGGTGACCGGCAGGTCGGCACCGTTGGTCGTCGGCATACCGGCCACGTCGATGATGTCCTTGACACCGACCGGCACCCCGGCGAGCGGTCCGTCGATCGCGCCGCCGGCATCCAGCTCGTCGGCGGCCGCCAGCACCGCGTCCGGGTCGAGGTGCGCCCAGGCCCGCAGCGTCGGCTCCCGGGCCGTGATGGCGTCGAGGTGGTCGGTGAGCACTTGACGGGCGGTCACCGCGCCGCTGCCGACCGCGGCGGCGATCCGGGTCGCGGACCAGCCGACGCTGCTGGAGCCCATCAGGCGCCCTGCCGGCTCTGCCACCAGCGCAGTGCCCCGGCGGTGGCCAGCGCGCCCGCGGCGGCCGCCGTCAGGGCCGTGCGGACCGGCGACGCCGGGCGGTCCGTTCCCACGGTCGTTCCATGGCCGGTGTCGACGTCACCGGGTGCCGGTGTGCCGCCCACCCCGGTCGCGGCGGGGAGCACCGGCTCCACGACCGGGTTGCGCACCGCGTCCTCCAGCGCCTCCAGGAACGCATGCGCGCCGGATGCGACCGCACCCTCGAGCACCTTGCGGCCGAGCCCCGCCAGCCGGCCCTCGAGCGTGGCCGTCAGCCGATGGTCGATGCGGCTCCCGGCGTCGTCGGCGTGCACCTCCACGGTCAGCTCGGCCTCGACGGTCCCCGGTTCGCCCGCGGCGGCGATCCGCAGGTCGAAGCGGTCGTCGGTCGCCGCCACGACGTGCACCCTGGCGCGGTAGGTCCCGCGGGTCCCGGCGATGCCGGCGGTGGCCATGACGGTCGCGACCCCCGGGGCGGTCCGCTCCACGCCACCGTCGCCGGGCATCGCCCGTGACAGCACGACGGGATCCCTCAGGGCCGCCACGGTCTCGGCCGGGGTCAGACCCAGCCGGTCGGATCCGGACACCGTCAGCCTCATGCGGCCCCCTTGTCGCTCGTCGTGACCTCGTGACCGGCGGCCAACCGCTTGGCGTGCAGCTCGGATGGCCCGATGGGCATGGCATCGATCCCCACGCCGGTGGCGTCCTCGATGGCCGAGGCGATCGCCGCGGAGCCGGGGATCACGCCGGCCTCGCCCGCACCCTTGATGCCCAGCGGGTTGAGCGGCGAGGGGGTCTCCAGGTGGTCGATGTCGACGCTCGGCACCTCGGTGGCGTACGGGATGAGGAAGTCCATGAAGCTCGCGTTGTTGAGCTGCCCGTTGGTGTCGTAGGCCATCCGCTCGTAGAGCGCACCGCCGACCCCCTGGGCCACCCCGCCGAGCACCTGCCCCTCGACGATCCGTGGGTTGATCAGCGGGCCGCAGTCGTGCACCACGGCGTAGCGCTCGATGGTGATGTCGGAGGTCTGCGGGTCGATCGACACCTCGACGGCGTGCATGCCGTTGGCGAAGGTCGAACTGACCGGCGAGTAGTAGTCGGTGCCCTCGAGCCCGGGTTCGTCGTCGTCGCCGACCGGTGGCGCATCCGGGTTGCCGGGCGTCGCGAACTGCGTGGCGATCCGCGCGGCGTCGTCGAACGCGTAACGCAACGGGTTCGACATCGTGGCGACCACGTTGAGGTCGATCGAGGTGTCGGGGCTGCCGATGACCCGCACCTTGCCCTCGGCGAGCTCGAGGTCCTCGACGTCGACCTCCAGCGCCTCGGAGGCGATCTTCAAGGCCTTCTCCCGGACCTTGATGGCCGCGAGGTGGATGGCGTTGCCGCTCATCACCGCGGCCCGGGACGCGAACGTGCCGACCGCGTAGCGGAACCGACGCGTGTCGCCCGTGACGACCTTCACCGACTCGAACGGCACGCCGAGTTCGTCGGCGACGATCTGCGCGAAGGCGGTCTGGTGGCCCTGGCCCTGCGTCGACAGGCCGGTCGCGACCTGCACGGTGCCGTTCGGTTCGACGAGCACGTGGCCGCCCTCGTAGGGGCCGACGCCGGTGCCCTCGACGTAGGCCGCCATCCCGATCCCGAGCATGCGGCCTTCCGCCGCGGCGGCGGCGCGCCGGTCCTCGAAGCCGTCCCAGTCGACCAGCGCCTTGAGCTTCGCGAGCGACGCCGGGAAGTCGCCGGAGTCGTAGCGGTAGGGGCGGCCGTCCTGGAAGATCAGCCCGAAGTCGTAGGGCAGTTCCTCGGGTTGCAGCATGTTGACGCTGCGGACCTCGGTGCGGTCCTTGCCGAGGTGGCGCGCGATGCGGTCCATGGTGCGTTCCATGGCGAAACAGCCCTGCGGGCGGCCCGCACCCCGGTAGGGGGTGACCGGCACCGTGTTGGTGTAGACCGAGTCGAAGGCCACGCGGTACTGCTCGATCCGATAGGGCCCGAGCAGCTGGGTCGAGGTGATGATCGGGACGATCAGGCCGTAGGGGATGTAGGCCCCGTGGTCGTGCAGGATCTCCACGTCCAGGCCCAGCACACGTCCGTCGTCATCGAATCCGACCCGGATGTGCTGGACCTGCGCCCGCTCGTGGGTGGCCGACACGAAGTGCTCGCGCCGGTCCTCGACGAACTTGACCTCGTGGCCGAGCTCGCGGGCCACCCACGGCACCAGGATCTCCTCCGGCCACGGGTGCACGATCTTCACGCCGAACCCGCCGCCGATGTCGGGCGTGACGCACTCGACCTGCTCGAGCGGGAGTTCGAGGAACGCGGCCACCGCGGCCCGCACACTGGTCGGTGCCTGGGTGGAGGAGTACACGCGCAGGCGCTGGTCGTCCGCGTCCCACTTCGCGTAGGTCCCGCGCCCCTCCATCGGCATGGAGGCGGACCGTTCGATGTCGAGCCGGAACTCGAGCACGTTCGGGGCACCGGCGATGGCGCCGGGCGCGTCGCCGATCGTCTGCTCGTGGTGGGCGGCGACGTTGTCGGGGATCTCCTCGTGCACGGCGTGGTCGGCCGCGCGGGCGGCCTCCGGGCCGACGACCGGGTCGAGCACCTCGTAGTCGACGTCGATCAACTCGACGGCGTCCTCGGCGGCGTAGCGGTCCTCCGCCACGACCATGACCACGGCCTCGCCGAGGTAGTTGACCTCCCCGTTGGCGAGCACGAACTGGGTCCGCCCGGCGGTCAGCGCGGGGTGCGGGATCAGCAGCGGCAACGGCACCTGCATGCGGGGCGGGAGGTCGTCATAGGTGTGGATCGCGATCAGGCCCTCGACCTCGAGCGCCTCGCTCACGTCGACGCCGAGCACCTTGGCATGCGCGTGGGGACTGCGCACCAGCGCGACGTGGTACGCGCCGTGCCCGAGGTCGTCGAGGTAGCGGCCCTCGCCGCGCAGCAGCCGCGGATCCTCGCTGCGGGTGACCGGGGTGCCGAACAGCTTGGTCGTCATCGGTCGTCCCCCGCCTCGTCGCTGTGGCCAGCTGCCTCGCCGCGGTGGCGGGCGCACGGATCGGCACCCGACTCGCGCAGGACCCCGGCCGCCTGCTTGACCGCGGCGAGGATCCCGGCGTAGCCCGTGCAGCGGCACAGGTTGCCGGACATGCCGTCACGGATCTCGTCGTCGGACGGGTCGGGGTCCTCGGCGAGGAAGCCGCAGGCACTGAGCACGAACCCCGGGGTGCAGAAGCCGCACTGCAGCCCGTGGTGGTCCTGGAAGCCCTGCTGCACCGGATGCAGCTCCCCGTCCTCGTCGGCGAGCCCCTCGATCGTGGTCAGCTCCCGGCCCTGCAGGCCGATGGCGAAGGTCAGGCACGAGCGGATCGGCTGTCCGTCGAGCAGCACGGTGCAGGCACCGCAGACGCCGTGCTCGCAGCCGACGTGGGTGCCGGTCAGTTCCAGATCGTGGCGCAGGAAGTCGCTGAGCAGACGCCGAGGTGGCACGGCCGCCGATCGCGGGACCCCGTTGACGGTCACCCGTACCTCGACGCGTTCGTGCGGTCCCGTGACCGTGGCGGTGGTGGGGCCGGTGTCGGCGATGCTCATGCAGCGATCTCCTGGTCGATGGCCCCCGCGAGAGCCTGGCGGAGCACACGGTCGGTGAGCACGCCCGTGAGGTGCACCCGGTAGGCACCGGTGGCGTGGATGTCGTCACCGGGTTTCAGGTTCGCGCGGACCGCGGCGACGGCCTCGTCGAGCGTGACGGCGTCCTGGGCCTGGCCGGCCAGCTGGTCGGTGAGCGTGACGTGGACCGGGGTTCCCCCGACCCCGATGCACGCCACCTCGGCGTGGACGATGCGCCGGTCGTCGTCCAGCGTCACGAGGGCCCCGACCCCGGCGAGCGCGTAGTCGCCGTGCCGCCTGGCCAACTCGAGGAACGCGGTGCCGGTGTTGGGGGCCGGACGGGGGAAGACCGCCGCCAGCGCCAGTTCGTCGGCGGCGGTGTCCGAGTCCAGCGGGCTGACGACGTAGTCACGCCCGGCCACCTGCCGGGAGCCGGTCGTGGAGGCGAGTTCCATGTGCCCGCCCAGCAGCCCGAGCACCGCCGGCAGCTCCGCCGCCGGATCGGCGTGCACGATCGAACCGACCGAGGTGCCCCGGTTGCGGATCACCGGATGGGCGACCCAGTCGAGCGCCTGTCGCAGCATCGGCACGGCCGCCGCGACGCGCGGATCGCGGCGCAGACGTTCGTGCGTGACCCGCGCTTCCACCCGGACGTGGGTGTCGGTCACCTCGATCGCGTCGAGCCCGTCGACCCGGGCGAGGTCGATCAACGCAGCCGGGGTCGCGAGCCGCATGTTCAGCATGGGGACCAGGCTCTGACCGCCGGCGAGCACCTTGCCCTCGTCACCGAGTTCCGCGAGCGTCGCGAGCACCTCGTCGACGGTGTGTGGCGCGTGGTAGGCGAACGGCGGTGGCTTCACGGCAGTGGGTCCTCCCGGACGGTGATGGTTCGGTCCCGGCGTCCACGCGCCCGCATCCTCCGCGTCGGGCGACGCTGCGTCGCGGGACGAAGCTACCGGAGGGATCTGCCAGGGCACGTTGGCAACCCCTGCCAGAACAACCCCCGGATCGTCGGTGGAGCGTGCCACCGCGACATCACCCGAGCAGCCCCGTCGTCACGTCGACCACGCCGATGACATAGCCCACCGCCAGGACCACGACCAGCACCACCGCGATCAGCATGCCCGGTCGCCCGCGACGCTCGGGCTCCTCCCAGTCGCTGGGTTCGTCGGCCACCTCGTCGAGCAGCGAGCGGGCCGCCTCGACGTCCACCGGATCGACCATCAACGCGATGCCCTGCTTGCCGATCTGGGCGAGCTCCGGGTGCATCATGCCCGCGTCGTCCGCCCGGACGTAGGACTGGATGCCGACGCTGTCGAGCAGCCCACGGGCGAGCTCCGCCTCGGCCCGCGAGGAGAACCGTCCGATGGCCGTCTGCATGTGCTGCCTCGCTTGAGTCCGGTGGCCGCAAGGTACCGCTCGGACCTCGTCGGGGTCCCGAACGGTGGTTACGGTTGATCATCGCCCGTCGAGGAGTCCTTCGTGTCCGACACCACCACGGCCGCACCCACCCCGGCCACACCCACCGATGCCGCGGACCCGACCCAGCCCGACGGCGCGGACCGCGCCGAGGTCGAGCGCAGCGACCATTCGTCACCGTCGTTCGCCAAGGGCCTGTTCGTCGGCGAACTCCACCAGGACCTGCTGACGCCCTACCCCACCATGGCCCGCGACGAGCAGGCCAAGGTCGGCGGCCTCATCCGCTCGCTGTACGACATCACCGACGAGATCTACGACGTCGACCGCATCGAACAGGAGCGCTGGATCGGCGACGAGGTCATCGCCGCGCTCGGCGAGGCGGGCCTGATGGGCCTGTACGTCGACGAGCAGTACGGCGGGCAGGGGCTGTCGCAGACCGGCTACTGCCGGGTCAGCGAGGAGTTCGGCCGCATCGACGCGACCCTCGCGGTCGTCACCGGCGTCCACCAGTCGATCGGCTTCAAGGGCATCCACCTGTTCGGCTCGGACGAGCAGAAGGAACGCTTCCTGCCCGACCTCGCCGCCGGGCGCAAACTCGCCGGGTTCGCGCTGACCGAACCCACCACCGGCTCGGACGCCTACGACCTGCAGACCCGCGCGGAACGCGAGGCGGACGGCTCCTGGCGACTCAACGGTGAGAAGCGCTGGATCGGCAACGGCAACCGTGACGTGGTGGTCTGCTTCGCCCGTAGCGAGGAGCACGGGCACGTCGCGCTGATCCTCACCCCGGACATGGAGGGCTTCGAGTCGCCCTTCCGCTACGACACGATGGGGCTGCGCGGCAACGACCTGCGCCACCTGACCTTCAAGGACGTCCGGGTGCCGCCGGAGAACGTGCTCGGCGAGGTCGGCGACGGCTTCTCGATCGCGATGAACATCCTCAACAACGGGCGGATGTCGCTGGGGACCGGCTCGGTCGGTGCGGTCAAGAAGCTGATCGACCTGACCGTCGACCGCGTCCAAAACCGTCAGCAGTTCGGCCAGCCCATCGGCGACTTCGAGCTGGTCGAGGAGAAGATCGCCTGGATGACCTCCTACCTCTACGGCCTGGAGGCGACCAGTTACGCCACCACCGGGATGATGGATGCCGGCGTCGAGGACGTCAGCCTCGAGTCGGCGATGATCAAGGTCGCCGGCACCGAGTTCCTCTGGTACGCCGCGAACCGCGCCTTCCAGCTCGCCGGTGGCGAGGCGTACATGAACGACCAGCCCTACGCCAAGATCCTGCGCGACATCCGGATCTTCCCGATCTTCGAGGGTGCCAACGACGTGCTGCGCGCCTTCATCGCCCTGTCGGGACTCAAGGTGCTGGGTGACGAACTCGACGGTCTGGGCGACCTGGATCTGCTCGGCGCGCCCGTGCGCTCGGGCGGCCTCGTGCTCGACTACGCCCTGTCGAAGGTCAAGCGCCGCGTCGCCCCGCCACGCATGACCCACGTCCACCCGGAGCTGCGCCCGCTGGCCGAACCGATCGGCGAACAGGTGGTCCGGCTGCGTTCGGCATCGGAGAAGCTGCTGCGGCGCCATGGCACGGACGTGCGCACCAAGCAGCTGCACCAGAAGCGCCTCGCGCATGCGGCGATGGACATCACCGCGCAGGTCAGCACCCTGTCCCGCATGACGGCGACGATGAACGCCAGCGGTGTCGAGGGCACGGCCACGGAACGCTTCATCGCCGAGACCTACACCAACCGGGCCGCGCGACGGGTGACGCGCCAGCTCGACCACCTCGAACGCAACGACGACGACGCCATGCACCAGATCGCCCGGGTGACCTACCGCCGGGGCGGGTCCGGCTTCGAGCTCTACGGGGCGTGACGGCGGCTGCCGGTCGGCCTACGGTGCCGTGGCCGACGCATCGGCCGACGCACGGCACCGCGCACCGGCCGACGCGCGCCAGGAGGTCCGCGCATGGCCACCCACGTCACCGCCCCCGTCCCCGACCGGATCGCGGCCCTGGAACGCCATGCCGCGCACAACTACCACCCGCTGCCCGTCGTCATCGCCGAGGCCGATGGTGTGTGGGTCACCGACGTCGACGGGCGCCGCTACCTCGACGCCCTGGCCGGCTACTCCGCCCTGAACTTCGGGCACCGCCACCCGACGCTCATCGCCGCCGCGGAGGCGCAGCTGCACCGGGTGACGCTGACCAGCCGGGCGTTCCACCACGACCAGCTCGGCCCGTTCTGTGACGACCTGGCGCGGCTGACCGGCATGGATGCCGTGTTGCCGATGAACACCGGTGCGGAGGGTGTGGAGACCGCCATCAAGCTGGCACGTCGCTGGGGCCATCAGGTCAGGGGCATCGAGCCCGGCCGGTCCACGATCATCGTGGCCGCCGACAACTTCCACGGCCGCACCACGACGATCGTGAGCTTCTCGACGGATCCGAGCGCACGCGCGGGCTTCGTCGGGCCCGAGTCCCCCGGCTTCCGGATCGTGCCGTTCGGCGACGCGGCGGCGATGGAGGCGGCGATCGACGCGACCACCGCGGCCGTGCTCATCGAGCCGGTGCAGGGCGAGGCCGGCATCATCCCGCCCCCGGACGGCTACCTGGCCGAGGTGCGGCGCATCACCACCGACCACGGCGTGCTGTTCATCGCCGACGAGATCCAGTCGGGGCTCGGACGCACCGGGTCCACGTTCGCCATCGATCTCAACGACGTCCACCCGGACGTGTTCATCCTCGGCAAGGCGCTCGGCGGCGGGGTCGTGCCCATCTCGGCGATCACCGCGGACCGTCCGATCATGGACGTGTTCACGCCCGGGTCGCACGGCAGCACCTTCGGTGGCAACCCACTGGCCTGTGCCGTCGGACGCGCCGTGATCGGCCTGCTGGAGACCGGCGAGTTCCAGCAGCGCAGCCGTGAGCTCGGCGCCCGGTTGGCCGACGGACTCCAGACCCTGCCCTCCGAACACGTGCAGGCGGTGCGCAGCATCGGCCTGTGGGCCGGCATCGACCTCGTCCCCGGACGCCACGCCCGTGCAGTCTGTGAGCGGATGCTGGAACTCGGGGTGCTCGCCAAGGACACCCACGAGACGACCGTGCGGCTCGCCCCGCCGCTGGTGGTCACCGCCGCAGAGGTCGACCAGCTGATCGAGGTCCTCGGTCAGGCGATCACGGACGTCGCGGGACGCTGACCACCGTCACGGCTGGGTGATGGCCCCCACGGGGACCCCACCCCGGACGATCTCGACCCGTCGGTCGTCCACCAGTTCCCGGTCGACGGCGAACGCGAGGTCCCGGCCGGTCAGGTCGGTGTCGTCGCAGGTCCCGTCGACCTGCGCCTGCAGATCGAGTTCGGTGATCCGGGTCACCGTCCCGTCGTCCACATCGGGATCCACGACGACATCGCGGAGCACGAACGCGCAGCTGGTCGGGACCGTCACGAACACGACGGCCTGCTCGTCGTGGTCGACGCTCGGCGGGCCCCCGTCCAGCCCGTTGGTGGCCCAGATGCCCTCGAGCTCGGCGGCGTCGGTCACCAGCGACAGGCCGGCCACGTCATCGGTCCGCTCCCCCGACCCCAACAGCTCCCAATCATCCCCCTCGGTGACCTCGTCGGCCGGATCCAGCGGCCCCTCGACGACCTCGAAGCCGTC
This sequence comes from uncultured Actinomycetota bacterium, assembly GCA_964438785.1. Lineage (GTDB taxonomy): Bacteria > Actinomycetota > Nitriliruptoria > Nitriliruptorales > Nitriliruptoraceae > PWLR01. The sequence goes on from CAYTLZ010000012.1 coordinate 12,571, forward strand.
GGTGGGTGCCTGGGTGATCACCCCGTCGGACGCATCGTCCACGGCCTCCGACCCGGTGGACGTGTCCGTGCACGCGGCCAGCAGACCCAACGCCGCCGCGATGAACGCCAGGCGGACCCACATCGACGAAACCTTCCCCGTGGTGGACGAAGCGACCGGGTCGGGGGACCCGGTCGGGCGACGACCGCCCCGTGGCGGCGACGGCTCGTTGCCATCGGACGGTACGAATCCGGACCGCTGTCGCCGCGACGAACGGACGGGGTCAGCCCTCCAGCAGCCCGGTGAGCACGTCGCGGGCCCCGGCCGGCTCACGACCGAGCAACCGGCGCAGGGTCGTGGGGTCCCCGGGGGAACCGAAGCGGTCGTAGTGGCGGAACATCGCCGTCAGCCGTTGGCGGGTCTCCGGCTCGAGTCCGGCGTTCGCCGCCGCCCAGGTGTCGGGGTCGATCCGTCGTGCGGCGACCGGGTGACCCAGCAGGTCCGCGGCCATCGCCGCGACGTCGTCGGTGGAGACGAGCTGTGGTCCGGACAGCTCGAGATGTTCGCCGGGGTGTGACCCGTCGGCCAGCACGTCCGCGGCGACCTCGGCGACGTCGCGCAGATCGACGAACGCGCTCACCCGGTCGGTCGCATACGGCACCTCGACGAACCCGGTGTGCATCCCGTCGAGGTAGCCGGCCAGGTTCTGCGCGTAGGCGTTGGGGCGCAGCACCGTCCAGGCGAGGTCGTCGTCGGCGGCCAGCATCGCTTCGACCTCGGCCTTGTCGGCGTGATGGGGCATCGCGGGCTCGTCCGGGTCGACGACCGAGTGGTAGACGAGGCGGGCCACCCCGGTCGCACGCATCGCGGTCGTCAGCGCCGCCATCATCGTCTGTTCGTGTGGGGTCATGTTGGGTGCGATGGCGTAGACCGCGTCGCAGCCGGTCAGGGCCCGACGCAGGTCGTCGACATTGCGCTGATCGCCCTGAACCGCGGCATCCGCATCACCGCTCACGGCGACCACACCCGCGGCGGCATCGGGGCCGCGGACGAGCCCACGGACGCCGATCCCGCGGGAGGCGAGGGCCCGCAGGATCGCGAGCCCGGTCTTGCCGCCGGCACCGGTGACCAGCACGCGTCGGGACCCGACCACGGGTGAGCCGGTGGCCGCCGCGCCCGGGTCAGGGGTGGCCGCAGCGCCGGGATCCGATGCGGCGGCATCGGACCCCGGGCGCGGCACGTCGGTCACGCCGCGGGCTCGGCCTGATCGGCGAGCGCCCGCACGGCGTCGGCGAACACGGCCATGGGCGGGGTGACGAGCCCCGCACCGACCTGCCCGGTGCCCGCGACCTTGCCGGCGATGCCCGTGTTGACCGCCGGCACCGTGCCGGTGCGCAGCACGCGGGTCACGTCGATGCCGACCGGGCTGCCGCGGAACTCCAGGATCGGGATCTGGAAGTGGGGGTGTTCGCCGACGGTGATCGTGTACATCGCGCGGGTCGCCTCGAGCGCGTCGGCGGCCTTCCCGCCGACGAACCGGACGATGGCGGGCGCGGCGGCCATGACGAATCCGCCCATCCCGCCGGTCTCCGTGATGGTGGAGTCACCGATGTCGGGGTTGGCGTCGTCCGCGCCGTAGTCGCCGAGGTAGAGCCCGTCGGGCACACCGGCCGGAGCGGTGAACCAGCGGCTCCCCGTCCCCGACACCTGGATCCCGAAGTCGGTGCCGTTGCGCGCCATGGCGACGACCACCGACGAACCCGGGATGTCACGCGCCGGGTCAAGCGAGGCCTTGGCGGCGGGCATGCCGAGGTTGAGGAAGAAGTGCTCGTTGCCGTTGATGAACCGGACGACATCCGCGAGATCCGTGGTGTCGAGCCCCGCCTCGAGCAGCGGCGGCACGATCTCGCGCACGAACAGCGCGGAGGCGGCGCGGTTGCGGTTGTGCAGCTCGTCACCCATCTGCATGGCCTGGACGATGATGGCCCGCAGGTCCATCGAGCCGAGCTGGGCGACCCCGGCGGCCATCGCCGGACCGAGCACACGCTGCATCCACTGCAGCCGCTCGATGACCTCGGGCGCGTAGGCGCCGTAGCGCAGCACCTTTCCCAGCCCCTCGTTCAGGGTGCAGTAGGCGGTGTTGTCGAACGCGCCGTTGCGCACCGCGAACATCGGCATCGACGGGCTGACCACCCCGGCCATCGGGCCGACCGCGGCGTGCTCGTGGCACGGCGCGAGCTCCAGCTCGCCGGCCGCGCCGATCCGCTCGGCCTGCTCGGGCGTGTCGGCCATGCCCTCGTAGAGCATCGCCGCGATCAGCGCGCCACGCATCGGGCCCGACGCCCGTTCCCAGGTGATCGGCGGCCCGGCGTGCAGGAACTGGCCGGTGTCGATCCCGACGGCCTCCCGCGCCGAGGTGATCCCGACCCAGTGCGGTTCGGCGGCGGTGATGCGCTCGTAGGCCTGCCGGTTGGCGGCCTCGATCCGGGGGTCGGCGGCGATACGCGCGAGCTCGGCGGCGATCGGCTCGGCAGGCGGTCGCCAGTCGACCCCGATGGTCTCCACCCCCTGCTCGCGCAGGGTGGACTCGAACAGCTCGACGCCGGCGGTGATGACGCTCGGCGGCCCGGCCAGCAGCGCGGCCAGCCGGTCGTCGGACGCCGGGTCGGTGGCGTGTGCGTCGGACGCGGTGGCAGGGGGCATCAGCGGGCTCCGATCAGGGTGACGGCCTCACGGGCCGCGGCGGCGTTGGACAGGTGGACCGACGCACCGGCGTCGACGAGCGCGGTGGCCTGACGATCACGCCCCTGCGGGTCACCGGACGAACCACACAGCGACACCACCACCGCCAGGTCGTCGGCGGCGTCGGCGATGGCGGCCGCGATGGCCGGGCCGAGCTCGGCGGCCGGGTCGGCGTGCGCGCCGTGGCCGAGCACGACGTCGAGCAGCACCACCTTGCTGCCGGGACGGGCTGCCTCGGCGCGGAGGCGGTCGACCCGCAGTGACTGGTCGATCATTGGATGCGGGCGTCCGCGGGTGAACTCGTCCTCGCCGAGGTCGACGATCACGTGGCCGGCGGTGTCGAGGCCGTCAATCAGCGCCCAGTCGGCACCGTCCTCCAACGGGATGTTGGAGCGGATCGGACCGAGCGCCTGTGCGGCGATCGCCATCGTCTCGTCGCACAGCGTCCCGCCGGCGAACAGGCCCCGCAGTTCGGTGTGGGTCGCGGCGCGGTCGGCCATGGCCGGCCAGGACCGCGGCGCGTCGGCCTCGACGTCCAGGCGCACCAGCACCTGCCCGACCGTGGCGGTCAGGTCGTCGGTGTCGGGTCCGAGCAGCGCGGTGATCACCGGCGTGTCCAGGCCGTCCGCGACGGCGCGCACGCGGGTCGCCACCTCGGCGTCGGGCGGCTTGGACAGCAGCACGATGAGCTCGGTGGCCGGATCGGCGTCCAGCGCCTGCAGCGCCTGCAGCGTCGCAGCACCCTGGACGTCGGCGGACAGATCGCGACCGCCGACCCCGAGCACATGGGTGACACCGACGCCGGCGTCGTCCAGCAGGCACATCAGCTGCTGCGCACCGGTGCCGGACGCGGCGACGATCCCGACCGGTCCGGGTGCCACGACGTTGGCGAAGCCGAGTCCGACCCCCGACACCATCGCGGTGCCGGCGTCGGGCCCCATCGCCAGCAGCCCGCGCCGGGTGGCCTCGGCCTTGAGCGCCACCTCGTGCTCCAGGGGCACGTTGTCGGAGAAGACCATCACGTGCCGGTCGGCGCGCAGGGCGTCCATGGCCTCCACGAAGGCGTGCTCGCCGGGGGTGGAGATCAGCACCAGGTCGCCGCCGAACACCGCGGCGTCCCGCACGGTGCGGGGCGGGGCCGCGTCCCCGAAGCCGGCATCCGCGCCGCTGCCCCGGGTCGCCGCCAGTGCCGCGTCGAGTTCGGCGAGCGCCGCGTCGAGTGCCGCCTCGTCACCGAGGCGGATCGCGACGAGCAGGTCGTTGGGCTCGGCCTCGGGCGCGTCGAAGCCCATGCCCACCAGCATGTCGAGGTTGAGTTCGGTCGCCATGGCGATCAGCGCGGCGTCGACACCGGCCACGTCGGCGACGCGGCGGGAGACCTGCATCAGGCTGACGGAGTCGGCGTAGACCCCGGAACGGACATCGAGGTGGTCGCGCATCATGATCCTCGTGACAGGGAGTGGGTAGTCGGATGGGGTGGGATGCCCCCGGTGAGCAGGCGGACGGCACCGAGCACACCGGCGTACAGGTCGTGTCCCGAACTCGACCCGACGGCGAGCAGGCCGGCGACCGCGGGCTCGAGGGCACCGTGACCGGTGAGTGCCCGCAACAGCCGCAGCACGGGGCGGGCGACGGCGCCGGTGGCGGCGTGGCGCAACAGCTCGGCCGACACGGTGGTGGTCCGTCCCGGTGCCCGGGTGGCGACGGTGACCGCCAGTCGGCGGGCGGCCGCCGCGAGCCGCGCGGGGTCCGCGGCTCCA
>CAYTLZ010000012.1:17151-35886 GCA_964438785.1 uncultured Actinomycetota bacterium
CCGACGTGGGCCGCGCGGGGTCCGCGACCCCGACCGGCGTACCGGCGTCGACCGGGCCGTCAGGCGCGGGGGTCGTGAGCGCCGCAGCCAGTGGCGGGACCGACGCGAGCAGGCCGGCCAACAGATCGTCCCCACTGGGGGTCAGACCCGGCCCCCTCCCGAGCAGCGCGCTCGCGGCCGTAGCGGCCGCGCGGTCGTCGCCGTCGCTCAGCGCGGCCAGCACCCGCTCGAAGGCCGCGGCGAGGGACGGCTCCGACGTCCCGGTCGGCCATCCGCCGCCCGTCGTGCCGGGCACGGCCGGGACCAGGGACGCGGCCCGAGCGCCCCGGTCGTGGAGTGCCGGTCGGGTGCTCGGGCGGAGCCGTGGCACCGGATCCCACCATCGGTGGACGACGAGGTGGCGACCGGCGACCACGAGCCGACCGTCGCCGATGGTCCCGGTCACGGGGCCGTCGGCCCAGTGGTCGAGGTCGGTGGTGAGTTGCAGGCCGCCGGGGACGGCCACCGCGTCCGCGCCGAGCACGGCGAGGACCGGGACGGGCGCGGTCCCGGGGTCAGCGTGCGGGCCGATGCCCGGTGCGGTGTCCGGGTCCGCGTCCGGGGTGGGCCCGACGACCTCGAGGTAGAGCGCCTGCGAGAACCGGACGAGCTCACGGACCGCGCGGGGCGGCCCGGTGAGCACCGGTCGCAGGGCCAGACTGGCCACCGCCGGGGACGCCACCCGGGTGTCCCCGTCCGGCCGCTGCAGCAGATCGTTCATGGGTGGACCTGCGTCCCGACGGTGCCGTGGACCGCCCCCACGGCGGCATCCAGCGCCGCGATGACGGCGCGCCGCCCGGTGGCCTCCACGAACCGGCAGGCGGCCTCGACCTTCGGGCCCATGGACCCGGCACGGAACTCCCCGTCAGCGGCCAGCGCCCGCAATTCCCCGACCCCGATGTCGCCGAGCCACCGCTCGTCGGCCGTGCCGAAGTGCACGGCCACACCGCGCACGTCGGTCAGGATCGCGAACACCTCGGCGTCGAGTTCGGTGGCGAGCAGTGCGCCGGCGAGATCCTTGTCGATCACGGCCTCGACACCCCGCAGCGGCGCACCCGGGGAGGCGACGACCGGGATGCCGCCACCGCCGTTGGCGATGACGATCGCGCCATCGTGCAGTAGCAGTTCGACCGCCGGGCGATCGAGACACTCCCGCGGTTGCGGTGAGGCGACCACCCGACGCCAGCCCCGCGCGTCGACCTCCACCCAGTCCTCGCCGTCCGTGCGACGACGGGCGAGATCGTCGGGATCGGTCACGTACGGCCCGATCGGCTTGGACGGGGCGGTGAACCCGGGGTCGTCCGGATCGACCCGGACCCGGCTGACCACGGGGACGACCGGCCGGTCGATGCCGTGGCGGGCCAGTTCGAACACCAGCGAGTCGGCCATCGTGAACCCGATGGTCGCCTGGGTCTGGGCGACGCACCAGTCGAGCGGCACGGGCGGCACGACATGGCGGGCGAGGTCGTTCTTGATCAGCACGTTGCCGACCTGGGGCCCGTTGCCATGGGTCAGGACGAGCTCGTCGAGCCCGTCGGCCACCAGGGCCGCCACCCCCACCATCGTGGTGTGGATGTTGGCGGTCTGCTCCGCCGCGGTCCCCGCCGAGCCGGCCGGGGAGATGGCGTTGCCACCGAGGGCGATCACGGTGCGTCGATGCGGCATCGGCACCTCTCGATCAGCTGGGCGGTCGGTGTCGCCCACGCTAGAGCCCCGGCGCCCGGCGGCGGCCGGCGAAGCTCCCCGACGACCCACGGGTTGGCTTGGCAACTTCCGACGACGGGTGCACGCGACGGCTGATGGACGCGCCGAGGGGGTGGCCGGCTGCGGCCACCCCCTCGGCGTCAGGCGTCATGCGTCAGCGGAGGCGATCACTCGCCGCCGGGGGTCACCTCGACGTCCTCGCGCTCGAAGTCCTCACCGAACGGGTCGCCGTCGAGCCCGTCCCAGGCTGCCTCGACGTACTCGTTGGTGAAGGCCTCCGGCCCGGGCTGCTCCTCGATGACGTCCACGTAGGTGGTCGCGATCTCGGCGGTCTGCTCGAACGCGGCGGGGTCCATGAAGCCGATGCCGTTGGGCGACGGCCACACCAGGGCGTTGACCTCGTTCATCATCCAGCGCTGGTGGCCCTCACCCATGATCGAGCCGCGATCGAAGGTGATCTGCACGCACTCCTCGGGGTTGTCCCGGCAGTGCATCCAGCCGCGGAACGACGCCCGCAGGAAGCGCTCGGTGATGTCGGGGTTCTCGGTGACGAACGCCTCGGAGGCGAAGATGCCGTCGTGCAGCATCGCGACGCCGAACTCGTTCATGTCGAGCACGGTGAAGTCCTCCGGCTGGTAGAGCTCGCCGGTCTCCGGGTTCTCGGTCTCGAGCAGCTGCGCGTACTCGTTGTAGGTGATGGCCTGCGCGGAATCGATCTCGCGGTTGAGCAGCAGGTCCATGTCGAAGGGCTGGTCGACCAGGTCGACGTCCGAGTCCGGGTCGAGCCCGGCCTGCTGCAGACCGGCGAGCAGCTCGTATTCGTTCCCGAAGCCCCAGGCCCCGACCGTGGTGCCCTCGAGGTCCTCGAACGACTCGATGCCGGAGTCGGCCCAGGCGACCTGCATCAACCCGGAGCGCTGGTAGATCTGCGCGACCGTGATGAAGTCCTCACCGGCGGCGCGCTGCCCCAGTGTTGCGGCCACCCAGTCGATACCGAAGTCGGCACCGCCACCGGCCACGACCTGCGCCGGGCCGACGTCGGGACCACCCTCGAGGATGTCCACCTCGAGGCACTCGTCGGCGTAGAACCCGAGCTCGTCGGCCGCGAAGAAGCCCGCGAACTGGGCCTGGGCGACCCACTTCAGCTGCAGGCTCGTCTGGTCGACGGTGTCGCAGTCGCCGCCGGCCGCGGCCTCGTCGTCGCCGGCGTCGTCGCCCGCGTCGTCGTCCGTCGTCTCGTCGGCCGTGTCCTCGGTCGCGGTGTCGCCGTCGTCCCCATCGCCGCACGCCGCGGCGAGCATCGCCAGGGCGGCCAGCGGTGCCATCAGGCGCATCCATCGTCGTTGCAGCATGTTCGATCTCCTCATCGATCCGGCAGCCACCGCTGCCGGGTGTGCGGTTGCCGTGGTCACGGTCCGCCTGTGGTCGTGTCGGTCCTCGATCGTTGTCCTCCCCCGCCGTGTCGACGATGCAGGTCAGCCATCGTCACCCCACGGGGTCAGGGTGCGCTCCGCCAGAGCCACCGATCCGTACAGCGCCAGTCCAAACAGGCACAACGCTGCCACGGTCGCCCAGGCGCCGGTGTAGTCCGCCGTCGCCATGAGGGTCTTGATGAAGAATCCCGCACTCGAGCGGAATCCTCCGAAGAAGTCGGCCACCACTGCGGCGATCACGGCCAGTGCCGCGCCCACGCGCAACGCACCGAACACGAACGGCAACGACGTGGGGACCATGAGCCGGGTGAAGGTCTGCCGGCGTGTGGCCGCCAGCGAGTGCATCAGCTCGTCATGTGCCGTGTCGGTCGACGACAGGCCCGTGATGGTGTTCACCAGCATCGGGAAGAACACCACCAGCGCGACCACGGCGGCGTTCGACCAGACCGACAGCGAGCTGAACCAGAGGTTGAAGATCGGTGCCGTCGCGACGATGGGGATCGCCCCGAAGGCGACACCCATGGGCAGCAACCCCTCGCGCATCCACTGCCAGCGTGCCGCCAGGGCACCGGTCGCGAACCCACCGACCCCGCCGACCACGAACCCGAGCACCGCCGCCCGACCCGTGGTCCAGACCGCGTCGAGCAGCCGCGGCAGTTCCGCGACGAACGTGGTGGCGATGGCACTGGGCGTCGGCAGGAAGATCGGCCGGATCCCGAAGCCGCGCACCAGCGCCTCCCATGCGACCAGCACGAGCAGGGCCGTGACGATGGCGGGTGCCACGCGCCCGAGGGCGCGCTGGGTCCCTGTTCGACGCAGCGTCGCGACGGGACCGGCGGCGGGTGCGGTGGTGGTCGTCACAGCTGCTGCGCCTCGCGCAGGGTCTCACGGACCTCGGTGACGAGCTCGAAGTAGCGGGTGGACTCGCGGGTCTCCTCGTCACGTGGATAGGGCAGATCGACGTCGATCTCGCGCAGAATCCGGCCGGGGCGGGGGCTCATCACCACGATGTGGCTGGACAGGAACACCGCCTCCGGGATGGAGTGGGTCACGAACACCACGGTGGTCTGCAGGCGCTGCCAGATCCGCAGCAGTTCGTCGTTCATGCGCTCACGGGTGATCTCGTCGAGCGCCCCGAACGGCTCGTCCATGAGCAGCAGTGACGGCTCGAAGGCCAGCGCCCGGGCGATGGCGACCCGTTGCTGCATGCCGCCGGAGAGCTGCCCCGGACGCTTGGTGCCGAACTCACCGAGTTCGACGAGCTCCAGCATCGCCTCGGCACGCTCGCGTCGCTCGTCGCGGCCCATACCGAGGATCTCGAGTGGCAGCTCGACGTTGCGTCGGACGGTGCGCCAGTTGAACAGCGTCGGCTTCTGGAAGACCATGCCGTAGTCACGGGCCCGACGGGCCTCCGCGGCCGACCGACCGCCGACGGTCACGCTGCCCTCGGTCGGGGTGATCAGATCCCCCATGACGCGCAGCAACGTCGACTTGCCGCAGCCGGACGGGCCGATCAACGACCAGAACGACCCGTCGGGCACGTCGAGTGAGACGTCGCTGAGCGCCGTGACCGAATCGGGCCCGGTGCCGAACTGCTTGGTGACCCCACGGACGGAGACCAGCGGATCACCCGTCGACGCCACGGATGGCGTCGGCTGGGCGTCGTCGGCGGCCACGCTGCTGTGTCGGCCATCAGAAGTCGTCACGAACCGGTTCCTTCGTAGATGCGCATGACCCGCCGCTCGGCCAACACGACGATGAGGTAGGTCACGATGCCGAGCGCCCCGGCGACCAGGGTGGTCGCGAACAGCTGCAGGGAGTTGTTGCTCACGCGACCGAAGGCGAAGATGGCCCCGCCGATCCCGGCGGAGCTCGGCGCGGAGATCTCCCCGACGATCGCGCCGACCACCGCTGCGGTGGCCCCGATCTTCATCCCGACGAACAAGAACGGCACCGCGGCGGGCACCCGGAGTTTCCACAGTCGGGTCCACCACGACACCGCGTAGGAACGCATGAGCTCCTCGGCGGTCGCGGGTGCCGAGCGCAACCCCCGCAGCGTGTTGATCGTCATCGGGAAGAAGACCAGGTACATCGACAGCACCGCCACGCCCATCCACACCGGCAGGAAGTCGACCTGGTTGACCGAGACGACCAGGATCGGGGCGAAGGCGATGAACGGGACCGTCTGGGAGGCGATGACATACGGCATCAGGCCGCGCTCGGCCAACGGGGAGTGGCGGAACAGCACACCGAGCAGAAAGCCCAGGATCACGCCGAGCACGAAGCCCACGGCGACCTCGCGCATCGTGTAGGCGAGCTCGCCGAGCAGGAAGGTCCCGAGCAGTTCCCCGCCGCCCCGGTAGGGGCGCCCGAAGGCCGCGACGATGTCCCACACGTGCGGGAACTGGTCCGCATTGCCGCTGCCCCGGACCACGATCGGTAGCGAAGCGGACGAGCCCGGCCAGGTGTTGCCCAGCGCCAGTGCGGCCGCCCGGTAACCCTCCCAGACGGCGACGAGCAGCACGAGCACGCCCGCGACGTTCAACGTGACCCGTAGCCGCTGATTCACCGCCACCGCTCCTGTCGGGACCAGCCCGGTCCCGTCATCGGATCCACCTGTTGCGGGCGTGTTGGTACCTCACCGGGATGTCGGACGTGTTTCACCGCACACGTCGCCGTGCTCAGTCCGCACGCACGATCGCGGCCACCGGGCCGCCACCACGCGGTCCCTGGTGCAGCGCACCGACGGAGACGAACACGGCCGGGTCGCCGACGGTCGCCGCGGTGACCCCACCGACCGCGCCCTTGATCTGGCGGTGGTGGTGGACGTCCGAGTCGTCGAGCATCAGCTGACGACGGCCCCGCAGCGAGCCGGTGGTGTCGGCCTCGCACTTCAGGAACACGCCGACGAGCTTGTCGCCGAGGTCGCTGTGGTGCGGGCGCTCGGGCAGGTCCAGCCCGGCGGAGCGGATCGCGTCCCAGATGCCGTCGGCGTCGAGTGCGTCCTTCATCTCGCTGTGCCCGACGCGGTAGTGGCTGCGCGCCCCGGCGGCGTTGCCGACGACCACGATCTGTGCACGGTCGAGTTCCACCCCCGACGAGCACGAGGCGACCGCGGAGTACAGGTCGGTGTTCCGGCAGATCTCCTCGGCGGCCGGGACCGCATCGATTTCCCCCAGCGCGTAGGCGATGCCGAGCCCGGTGGTGCCGTTGGAGATGTCCATCGAGTACAGCGTGTCCTCGGTGAACACCGTCTCCCCCCGGGCGTGGGCGTCGGCGATCGTGTCCTGGACGAGCAGCGGGGTCTTGGTCTGCACGTAGTGCACGTCGGCGACGTCGTCGATACCGGCCTCCGCCATGGCGCGCTTGACGCCCTCGGCCACCTTCTCGACCATCGCGGGGCGGCCGATGTCCTCGGGCAGCAGGATGTCCGACATCGCGAACCCGACCGACAGTCGCTTGTCGTCGGTGTCCGCACCCTTGTCGTCGGCGACCTTGGCGAAGATCGTCGCATGCGGGGTGATGACGCCGTCGCAACCGCCCGACCAGGCCATGGGGATCTGCTTGACGTCCTGCTCGGACCGGGAGCCCCGCTCCATGAGCACGGTGCGGAACGCCTGGTCCGCCAGGATCCGCGTGTAGTCGTTGACCCCACCGTTGCCCTCGGTCTTGCCGATGACGGCGACGACCTCGTCGGCGGCGAACACGCCGTCGTCGATCAGCTGCGCCAGGCCGGACGCGTCGTTGACGCTCTTGAACTCGACCTTGCGGACCTCGAACGGCATGGGGACTCCTGGCGCGATGGGGACGGCCGGATCACCGACCCGAACCGGCGACGCTAGTCGCCGCCGGACGACCAGCTCCATGTGCACTTCCGACGATCGACACCCCCGGGCGCTAGCGTGACCTGCCGAAGCTCGCCCACCCCGTGTGAACGGATCCCGCCGTGTCCGCCGCTCCCCACGGGTCCCACCCGGCCGACCCCGGTGCTCCCGCTGGGCCCGGACGGGCCGACCCGGGTGTCCCGTCGTCGGACGACGCACCGTCCGGCACCGATGCGGTGGCGCTCCCGCTGGCCGAGGTCCTGGCGGTCGACGCGCTCCGCGGCGCGCGCGTGCTGGCGGGCCATGACGGTCTGCACCGCCCGGTTGCCCGGCTCAACGTCATGGAGGTTCCCGACATCCTGCCGTGGGTCAAGCCGGCCGAGTTCCTGCTGACGACGGCCTACCCGCTGCGCGATGAGCCGGACCGGCTCGCCGAGCTGATCACCGACTTCGACGCGATCGGTCTGGCGGGGCTGGGCATCAAGCTCGGTCGTTACCTCGACCGCCTCCCGGACGCCGCCATCGCGATCGCCGACGCGCGGTCGTTCCCGCTGGTCCAGCTCCCCGACGACGTCGGGTTCGACGAGATCCTGCACCAGGTGCTCACCGGCATCCTCAACCGCCAGGCGCAGGCCCTGGCACGCTCGGAGCGCATCCACAACGCGTTCCTCGAACTGGTGCTGCGGGGCCAGGGGCTCCCGGAGCTGACCCGCGACCTCAGCGGACTCATCGACGCGCCCAGTGCCATCGTCGGGGCCGACGGTCGGGTGCTGGCGGGCGCACGGCTCGACCAGCTCACGCCGGCGCTGGGCCTCGACGAGGTGGTCGTCGTCCCCCGGCAGGTGCGCAGGACCCAACTCGACACCACGGTGGTGATCGACGACACGGTGCTGCGGGCCTCGTTCGTCCCGATCACGGCCGGCCTGCGTGAACACGGCCACGTGGTCGCGTTCGCGTCGGATGCCGGTCCGACGCTGGACACCCAGGCACTGGAGAACGCCGGCACGGTCGCCGCGTTGACCCTGACCAAGCAGCTCGAACTGCGCGCCGTCGAGGACAAGTACCGCTCGGACCTGGTGCACGACCTGCTGCGCGAGGTGGACGATCCCCAGGACATCCGGCGTCGTGCCGCCGGGTTCGGCTGGGACCTGGACCGACGTCTGATCGTGCTGGTGCTGCGGGTCGACGACCCGAGCCCGGTCGTCCTGCCCGACGAGGTGACCCGACGGCCACCGTTGGCCTCCACGGTCCGGCGGGCGGTGCTGGACCGGGATCCGGCCGCCGCGGTCGTGCGCTTCAGCCACGAGGTCGTGATCATCACCGCGGCGTTCGACCAGCCCGACGGGCGCACCGAGGCCCGCACGTTCGTCACCCGCCTGGTCGACGAGGCCAGCCGGGTCATCGGTGGCAGTGTGTCGGCCGGGCTGTCCCGCCCCGTGGAGGCCGTGGAACGCATCGCCGACGCCTATGACCAGGCCGCACGGGCGCTGGGCATCGGCCGTCAGGTCCACGGCGACGGTGCCTGCGTCCACTTCGATGATCTCGGGGCCTATCGCCTGTTGTCGTTGATCGAGGACACCGACGAACTGCGCTCGTTCGTGAGCGAGGTGCTGGGCGAGCTGGCGGCGGACGACGCCGCCGCGGCGGATCTGCGCACCACGCTGCAGGCCCTGATCGACGCCGGCGGCAACGTGGCGGAGGCGGCCCGGCGACTGCACTTCCACTACAACACCCTGCGCTACCGCATCGACAAGCTCGAACGCATCGTCGGACCCTTCATGACCGACGCGCGCTGCCGGTTGGACGTCCAGCTCGCCCTGCTCGTGCTCGACATGCGGGGATTGGAACGTGGCGGCTGACCCGCGGGCGGATGCCGCTCGACCCTCAGACCCCGCCAGCGGACCGGTCCGGGACCGGTGGACGGCCGCCGTGACGTCCGACCGCCTCCCCACCTGCGGCCACCGCCGCGTGCGTCGCCGCGGTCAGGTCCCGGCCCGCCAGCCGGGCGGCCAGGAACCCCGCGGTGAAGGCGTCACCGGCCCCGGTGCTGTCCACCGCCGCGACCTCGACGGCCGGCACCGTGAGGCGTTCACCGGTCCGGGCCGCCACCACCGCACCCCGTGCACCGCAGCTCACCGCCACGACCGCGGCGTGTCCGAGCAGCCGCTCCGCGCCAGCGGCGGGGTCGGTGACCCCGCTGAGCAACCGGGCCTCGTCGAGGTTGGGGAGCAGCACGTCGAGCTCACCGACCCAGTCGAGGAACGTCGACGGTCCCACCCCGCGCAGGAAGCCGACCGAACCCGGATCGAGGCTGACCGGGATGTGCCGCGCCCGTGCGCGCTCGAGGAGGTCGACCACGCTCGCCCGGACGTGGTCGTGGAAGAAGCTGTAGCCACTGAGGTGGAGCACACCGACGTCGTCGAGCAGGGTGTCGGGCAGGTCCTCGATCCGCAGGCCGAGGTTGGCACCACGGTCGGTGAACATGGTGCGTTCCGCGGTGTCGTCGAGCAGGATCACGATCGTGCCGGTGGGGCGGTCCGGATCGGCAGCCAGCACCGCGTCCACCCCGAAACGCGCCAGCGCCGCCCGGTGACGACCGACGTCGCGGGTGCCGACCCGTCCTGCGAACCGCACCGGGACGCCCGCGGCACCGAGCCAGGCGGCCTGGTTCGCCCCCGACCCCCCGGCTGACGGCTCGATGCGCGCCGGGGTGTCGGTGCCGACGGCGATCGGTGCCAGGGGTTCGACGACGACGTCGTCGATGACGTCGCCGACGACCAGCGCGAGCGGGCGGCCGTCGCGATCGTCGTAATCGTCGCGGCCGTTGCCGCCGTCGCGACCGCCGTTGTCGTCGTGGCCGTCGCGGTCGGTCACGATGCCGTCACGGCGGCCAGGGCGCGGGCGATGTCGGCGGCGAGTGCGACGTTGCCGGTGACCACGGCCACGTTGGTGTCCAGGCTGTCGCCACCGGTGACCCGCTGGATGTGATCCAGCAGGAACGGTGTGACCTCCTTGCCCTTCAGACCCTGCTCCGCGGCGGCGCGTAGCGCCTCCCCCAGCACCCGGTCGTGGACCACGGGATCCAGCTGGTCGGACTCGGCGACCGGGTTGGCGACCAGCACGGCCCCGTCGAGGGTGAGGGCACGTCCCGCGCGCAGGATCCGTGCCACCTCGGCGGGATCGTCGACCCGGGCGTCGATGTCGTGGCCCGAGTCGGTGACGTAGAAGCCGGGAAACCGGTCGGTGCGGTAACCGACGACGGTCACCCCCAGCGTCTCGAGCCGCTCGAGTGTCGCCGGGACGTCGAGGATGGACTTGACCCCCGCCGCGACGACCACGATGGGGGTACGACCGAGCACGGTGAGATCGGCGGACTCGTCGAAGGTCCGATCCGCGTCCCGGTGCACCCCGCCGAGCCCGCCGGTGGCGAACACCTCGATGCCGGCGCGGTGGGCCAGCAGCGCGGTGGATGCCACGGTGGTCGCCGCCGCCCCGCCCTGCGCGAGCACGACCGGCAGGTCGCGCACGCTGGCCTTGGTCACCGCGTCATCGGCCGCGATCCGTTCGAGCTGCGTCGCCTCGAGCCCGATCCGCGCCCGGCCGTCGAGCACCGCGATGGTCGCCGGGGTCACCCCGCGCGAACGCAGCAGCTCCTCCATGGCGATGGCGACCTCCAGGTTGCGGGGGCGCGGCAGGCCGTGGGCGATGATCGTCGACTCCAGCGCGACGACCGGTCGACCATCGCGTAGGGCGTCGGCGACCTCCGGGGCGAGGTGCAACGGCGAGGATTCGGACACGGACATGGGGCCTCCTGCGGCATCGGCCGCGGTCGATGGCCGGGCGGACCGTACGCTGCCAGGACACCGGGGTGCCGTCCAGCGCCCCGCTGTCCGGGCACCACCCGGACGGGCAGGCCGGGAGGACCACCATGGGTGCGCACGCGAGCGGGACACACCACCACGACGACGGTGCGGAGTGCGCCGTGGCGCACGGGGACGCACCGCTGCCCGACCATCCCGACCGCAAGCTGGTGGTCGTCTACGCGACCGCGCTCGGCGACCACCTCGCCCACTGGGGCCGGGAACTCGGGTTCCACATCACCCTGCTGGAGCCCGATCGCGCCAGGCTGACCGACGCCCACCGTGCCCACCCCCACGAGGTGGCCACGGACCCCGGCGCGGCGCGGATCGACGCCGAGACCGACGTGGTGGTCACCGATCACCACCGCGACGACCTCGGCGCGACCATGGCCCCACTGGTCACCGCCCGGCCCCGGTTCATCGGCATCATCGGCTCGCCGCGCCACAAGGGACCGCACCGCGCCGCACTCGCCGGTGTGGGCGTCGAGGTGGCACTCATCGACACGGTGCGCCGGCCCATCGGACTCGACATCGGCTCGCGGGCACCGGCCGAGATCGCGCTGTCCATCCTCGGTGGGCTGCTCGCCGAGCGCAACGGCCGGCGCGGTGGACTTCCAGAGCCGACGGCACCCCTCGCGGGCTGAACCCGGCCCCCGGCAGGTGGCCCGCACATGTGCCTGCGGACCGCAGCCGGACCGGCTCAGGCTGCCTCGGCGTCCAGCACCAGTCCGTCGAGCGCGACGTCGAGCATCTCGTCGAAGGTGGACTGCCGTTCGTCGGACGAGGTCTTCTCGCCGGTCAGGATGTGGTCACTGACGGTCAGCACCGTCAGGGCCCGCGCCCCGAATTCGGCGGCGACGCCGTAGATCCCGGCGGCCTCCATCTCGACGGCGAGCACGCCCATGGCGCGGATGGTGTCGAACAGGGCGTCCCGCGGCTCGTAGAACAGGTCGGCACTGTGGATGTTGCCGACGTGCACGTCGATCCCGCGCGCCTTCGCCGCCTCCGCGGCCGTGCGGAGCAGGTCGAAGTCGGCGATCGCCGCGAAGTCGAGCCCGGCGTAGCGGGCCCGGTTGACGTTCGAATCGGTGCAGGCGCCGGCACCGAGAATCACGTCGCGGATCGCGACGTGATCCTGCAGCGCCCCGCAGGACCCGACCCGGACCAGTCGCTTCACGCCGTACTCCCTGACCAGTTCCGTGCTGTAGATCGACGCCGACGGGATGCCCATGCCGGTGCCCAGCACGGAGACCGGCATCCCGCGGTAGGTGCCGGTGAACGCCAGGGCGTTGCGGACCTCATTGACCTGCACGACGTCGTCGAACGACCGCTCGGCGATGTAGCGGGCGCGCAGCGGATCGCCGGGCAGTAGGACCGTGTCCGCGAAGTCACCGGGGGCGGCGCTCAGATGCGGGGTGGGCATGATGGTTCCTCATGGCTGGTCGATGACGGCGCAGCGTAGGCGCGGCACTCGCGGTCGTGTGGTGCCGACCCGCGGGCCGGGCGCGTGACCGGATGGAGGTGACGGGGTTGGCCCGGCGCACCGCCGAGCGCCTACCGTGCGCCCCGCCGACACCGCCCCGCCGAGACCGCCCCGCCGAGACCGCCCCGCCACCGACACCGAGCACCGACCCGGAGAGCCGATCGTGGACCCCGTCGACACCGACCTCGTCACGGAGGTGGCTGGCTGGATCCGTTCGTCCACCCAGGTCGTCGTGCTGACCGGCGCCGGGGTGTCGACCGGCTCGGGGATCCCGGACTTCCGGGGCCCGTCCGGGCTGTGGCGCACCGAACCCGGTTCGGAGAAGCTGTTCTCGATCGACGCCTACCTCGACGATCCCGAGGTCCGTGCGGAGGTGTGGCGCCGACGCCTGGAGAACCCCGCGTTCACCGCCGGCCCGAACGCCGCCCATCGGGCCCTGGCCGCACTCGAGCAGGCCGGACATCTGCACACGCTGGTCACCCAGAACATCGACGGCCTCCACCAGGCGGGTGGCAGCGATCCGGACGCCATCGTCGAGATCCACGGCACCATCCACGAGGTCGAGTGCCTGTCCTGCGAGCGCCGTATCCCGGCCGAACCGGTGCTGGACCGGGTTCGCGCCGGGGAGGTCGACCCCCGCTGCGAGGTCTGCGGCGGACTGCAGAAGAGCGCCACCATCTCGTTCGGGCAGTCGCTCGACCCGGCCAAGCTGCAGCGGGCGCACGACGCGGTCATGGGCTGCGACGTGTTCATCGCCGTCGGTTCGTCGCTGGTGGTGCATCCGGTCGCGCTGCTGCCGCGGACGGCCCTGGAGGTCGGTGCCCGGCTGATCGTGGTCAATGCGGAGCCGACCCCCTACGACGACGAGGCCGACGCGGTCCTGCGCGGTGACATCCCGGTCGTGCTCGACACCATCCGCGCCGGGGTGCTCACCGACGGGTGACGGGTCGACCGACCGGCGGTCGCCTCAGTCCCGGTAGGCGACCAGCGGGGCGAATCTGGCCAGGAAGGCCGCCAGCACGACCTCCTGCGCATCGGCGTCGGCGATCAGTCGGTGGCTGCGTCGGCCGATGATCTGATAGCTGGCCAGGACGGACAGATCCGGACGGCTGAGCAGTGCCTTCGGCAGCCAGCCGGTCCGGGCCAGTTCATAGCGGCCGTCACCGAGGTCGAGCTGCACCGCGCGCGTGACGGGGTCACGGATGAGCAGCACCTCGGTGTCGCCGATCCGTCCCTCGATGCCGGTCGCCAGGCGTCGCTTCAGCAGCACGGCGTCGGTCTGGTCCGGGGCACCGATCGCGAACGACGCGTCCGGCACCGACGCGCCGGCCAGCAGGGTGCGGGGCGGGCCGTCGGCGTGGCTCAGGATGATCGGGCCGAGCGGGCCCTCGTAGCGGTACCGGGCCCCGGGCCCCGACGCGCGGGTCCCGTCGGCGCCGATCAGCGACTGATCAGCGAATCCGGTCACCGACGATGTCGTCCCGGGATCGGGCAACCCGCCACCGACGCGGTCCGGGGTCTGGTCCGAGTCGACGATCGTGAACGGTTGCGTGCCCACCATGACCACAGGATGCCCCACCGCGCGCTCATGTGCCCGGGCGTCGCCCCATCCGTTCGACCACCTCGCGCTGGCGCTCGCGCGGCACGAGCACGTAGTCGTCCTCGCCGTCGACGATGCCGTCGACCGGCTCCAGCCGTCCCCGGCGGTAGCGGTGCGTCCGGTAGTCGTGCACGGTGACGGCATCGAGCACGTCCTGCGCCCGCGCGTCGTAGCGCCGTTGATGGGTGTCGTCGGCCTCGACCACGATGATCGGACGCAGCTCCCGCAGGAGCCGCGGTGCGCCCGCGAAGACGGCGGTCTCCGCCCCCTCGACGTCGCACTTCAGCACGTCGAGCCGGGTCAGGCCCTCGATGGCGATCAGGTCGTCGAGCCGCATCGTCGGGACCAGGATCCGTCGATGCGGCAACCCCGCGAAGGCCGCCGCGGACGTGAGGTCGGCGGTCGTCCCCGGCAGATGGGCCCGGGTCGGCACGACCGGGATCCACAGCTCCAGGGCACCCGGCTCGTCGGCCAGGGCCACCTGGTGGATGCGGATGCGACGGCGCAACCCGACCAGGCCGGCCCCGATACCGAGCAGCCGCGCCGATCCGGGGCGGGGTTCGACCCCGATGACCCGGCCCGAGGTCCCGGCCCGCCGCGCCATCACGAACAGGTGGGCCCCCCCGGCGGCACCGATGTCCAGACAGATGTCACCGCGCCGGACCAGCCGTCGGAGCAGGAACAGCTCCTTCTCCAGAAAGGGCACCCGGTCCACGGCTCGTTCGAGGGGCCCGGTACCGCGTCGCGGGCCCGAACCGTCCCGTGACCCGGCACCGTCCCGTGACCCGGCACCGTCCCGCGGCCCGGCATCGTCGCGTGCCCCGGCCCGTACCGCGGTTCGCGCCGCCGGGTCGAGGTCGATGGTCACAGGGAGGCCACCGCGTCCGCGATCGGCTGCTCGCCACTGACCACCTCGAACACGGCCCCGGCCGTCTCCGGCCGCTCGACGCACGCGGCGAGGACCGCGGCGACGTCAGCGCGCGGGATCGAACCGCGCTCGTCGAGGCGCGGGACGCCGAGCTGCACCTCGCCGGTGGCGGCATCGTCGGTGAGCCCACCGGGGCGCACGATCGTCGCGGCCAGTCTGCTGGCCTGCAGGATGCGGTCGCGGGCGTGCATGGCGGCGAGGTAGTGGCGCATCGACTCCGGGCCGGCCACGGGATCGTCGGCCCCGATCGACGACAGCTGCACGTAACGGCCGATGCCGTCGGCGACACAGCGGTCGATGACCCGGACCGCACCGTTCAGATCGACCCGCATGGTGGCGTCGGGACCGGTCGAGGACCCCGATCCCGCGCAGAACATCACCGCGTCGATCGGCGCGTCGGGGGTGTCGAAGGCGGCGTCGAGGTCACCCTCGAGATCGCCGAGCACCGGCGTGGCACCGGCGTCGGTGAGGTCCGCGGCCTGCGCCTCGTCGCGGATCATCGCCCGGACGTCATGTCCCGAGCGCAGCAGACGGTCGACCAGGAGACGTCCGGTGCCGCGGGTGGATCCGATGACGAGGATGTGCACGTTGTGGTCCTTGGTGGCAGTGTCCGGTGGATGCACGACGGTAGGACACGGGTTGGTCACACTGGATGTCCGGACGGTCACCGGGTCCACCCCTGACCGTCGCCCCGTCACCCACTCCCGTCACCAGTTCACGAGGAACCGCCATGGCACGTACGGATGCACGCAGGGACCTGCTCGTCGTCGGCGGCGGGACCGCCGGACTGGTCGCGGCGGTCGGTGCCGCCGGTCAGGGGGCGCGGGTCACGCTGATCGAACGCGAACGGACCGGCGGTGACTGTCTGTGGACCGGCTGTGTCCCCTCCAAGGCCCTGATCACGGCGGCGGCGGCGGCCCATACCGCACGGGCATCGAGCCACCTCGGTGTCCATGCCGACGACGTCCGGGTCGACCTGGCCGAAGTGATGACCCACGTCAAGGGTGCGATCGCGACCATCGAACCGCACGATTCGCCGGAGCGACTGCGCGGCGAGGGGGTCGAGGTGATCCACGGTGACGCCCGCTTCGTCGCCCCCGACGCCATCGAGGTGGACGGGCGGCGGCTGACGTTCCGACGGGCGTTGATCGCGACCGGCTCCGCACCGGTCCTGCCCCCGGTGGACGGACTGGCGGACGCGCATCCGCTGACCAACGAGACGGTGTGGGATCTCGACGTCCTGCCCGACCGACTCGTGGTGCTCGGTGGCGGGCCGATCGGCTGCGAGCTCGGTCAGGCGTTCCAACGACTCGGCAGCCGGGTCGTGCTCGTCGAGATGGCGGATCGCCTGTTGCCCCGCGAGGAGCCCGAGGCCAGCCAGCTGATCGAGACCCGCCTGCGCGCCGAGGGCGTCGACGTCCGCACCGCCACGAAGGCCGTGCGGGTCCACCGCGACGGTGACGATCAGGTCGTCACCGTCGACGGCGGCGCCGGCGAGGAGACCGTCACCGCGGACGTCATCCTGGTCGCCGCGGGCCGGGCACCCCGCACGTCGGGACTCGGGCTCGACAGCGCCGAGGTGGAACTCGACGAACGCGGGGCCGTGGCCGTCGACGACCGGCTGCGGACCTCGAACCCGCGGATCTTCGCCGCTGGGGACGTCACCCTGAAGCTGCCGTTCACGCACGTCGCGTCGACCCACGGCGCGACCGTGGTGCAGAACGCGCTGTTCGGCCTGCGGGCCCGGGTCGATCACGAACGGATCCCGTGGGTGACCTTCACCGCCCCGGAGGTCGCCCACGTCGGACTGACCGCGGCGCAGGCCCGGGAACGGTTCGGGGCCGGGGCCAGCGTCCACACGGCGGCCCACGACGACCTCGATCGGGCCGTGGCCGCGGGCGCGACCGATGGGTTCGCGCAGCTGGTCGGCGACGACAAGGGTCGCATCGTCGGCGCGACGGTGGTGGGCCCGCGGGCCGGTGAGACGATCGGCGAGATCGTGGCGTGGATGGCGAACGACGCCAAGGTGAGCACCATCGCCCGGTCGTCGACGCACGCCTACCCGACCTGGAGCGATGACGTGTCCGCTGCCTCGTTGCAGCCGTTGCGGGTGTCGCTGGCGAAGCTCAAGCCGGCGAGCCGCATCCTGCTGGGTGTCCGGCGGCTGCTGGACCGCTGAACGGCGGTCGTCACCGCACGCTACGGGTCGGGCCGGTCACCGCCGGGCACGGGCCGTCATGGCCGCGCGGTCGAGTGTCCGGGCCGCCAGCACGACGCGCTGCACGATGGTGATCGCGACCGCGCCCGCGAAGGTCCAGGCGATCGGGGCCATCAGGGTCGGCAGGGCGACCATCAGGGCATGGACCACGATCGTCTCCATGCCCTCCGCGAGCCCCCGGCTGAAGAAGAACGTGCGGGTGTCGGGTTTGGTCAGGCCCTGCTCACTGGCGGCGGCCGAGTAGGCCAGCAGGGTCGAGCCGTTGACGTAGTAGGTCGCCAGCAGCACCAGGCAGGCGACGCGGGCATCGGGTTGGCCGATGGCGCACCCGACGACGAATGCGCCGTAGACGGTGAAATCCGCCATCAGATCCGCCCAGCCGCCGAAGGCGCTGGCGCGCCCGCTGAGTCGCGCGACCGGGCCGTCGAGCCCGTCGGCGAGCCGCGAGAGCAACCACAGGGCCAGGGCGAGCACCCACGCGGTTCGGGCGGCGGCCACGGCGGCGGCCAGACCGAGCACCAGCCCCACCAGCGTCAGGGCGAGCGGCGGCATCCCGGCGCGCACCAGCGGTGCCGCGACACGGTCCAGCACCGGACCGAGCCGTCGGCGGACGTTCACGTCGAACATGGTGGCATCCGGTCGGTGGTCGGCTCCGCGTCCACGTCGGGCATCGGCTCGTCGGACGTGCCGACTACCGCATGCGACGGCTCCGGCGCGGGCCGCAGCCGACGGCCGACCAGCCCGGTGACGACCACGAGGACGGCGAAGCCCACCACACTACCGATGAACAGCGGCGAGGTCGGATCATCGATCGACCCGCCGGAGACGGCCAGCAGCACCGTGCCCGGCACGATGCCGACCGCGGTGCCGATGACGTAGGCCCGCAGGCGCAGCGCCGTGACCCCCGCCACGAGATTCACGAGGTTGAAGGGGAACAGCGGGATCAACCGCACCGACAGCACCGACAGCAGACCGCGTTCGGTCAGGAACCGGTCGATGGTCTGCAGCCGCCGCCCCGCCAACGTCGCGACCGCGGAACGCCCGACCCCGCGACCGACCAGGAACGAAGCGGTCGCACCCAGCGTGGCCCCGACGAGCGCCGTGACCGCGCCCACGAGCGGGCCGAAGAGCACCCCGGCCCCGACGGTGAACGGCGTGCCCGGCAGGAGCAGCACCGTGGCCACGAGGTAGATGCCGATCCAGGCCAGCGGACCGACCGCACCGAGCTGCTCGACGTTGTCACGCAGCGCGCCAAGCGACAGCTCCTCGACACCGAGCGTGAGCGTGACGGCCACCACGACGAGCACACCGAGCACCGTCAGGCGTGTCCATGGTGAGCTCACCACGCGCAGCACAGTCGACGGCGGCTGGGGCTGCGGGGACGACACGATGGCGGACCTCGACGTCGGCAACGGGTGGTGGAGCGCGGGCGTCACAGCACGACCGGCGGTGGTCGGCGACCCGACGCCCCCTGTCGGAACACGGTTCGGCGCGGTCGGCTTCCCGGGGTGGCCGGCGCGCGGACCGACCGGGGCGTCGACCGTTTACGCTTCCGGCCCGGGCGCCCGTAGCTCAGCTGGACAGAGCAGGGGACTTCTAATCCTCAGGCCGCAGGTTCGAACCCTGCCGGGCGCGCAGATGCGATG
>CAYTLZ010000013.1:0-35022 GCA_964438785.1 uncultured Actinomycetota bacterium
GGCACGTATCCATTCGTGACCTCGTCGAATCCGGTCGCCGGTGGTGCGCTGACCGGCGCCGGGCTCGGCCCGACCCACGTCGACCGGGTGATCGGCATCACCAAGGCCTACGTGACGCGGGTGGGGACCGGGCCGTTCCCGACCGAGTTGTTCGACGAGGTCGGTGAGCGCATGACGGACGTCGGCGGTGAGTACGGCACGACCACCGGCCGTCGTCGCCGGGTCGGCTGGTTCGACGCCGTGCTGGCGCGCTACGCCAACCGCGTCAACGGCTTCACGGACCTGTTCCTGACCAAGCTCGACGTCCTCAGCGAGTTCGAGACGCTCAAGATCGCGACCGGCTACCGCTATCAGGGCGAGATCTACCGCCACTTCCCGCCGCACCAGTCGATCTTCCACCACGCCGAGCCGGTCTACGAGGAACTACCCGGCTGGACCGGCGACATCTCGCAGGTGGAGCACTACGCCGACCTGCCGCAGGAGGCACGCGACTACGTCGATGCGCTCGAGGGGCACAGCGACGCGCCCGTGACCTGGGTCTCGATCGGCCCGGCCCGCTCCCAGACCCTCGTCCGTCGCGATGTGCCGCTGGTGCCGGGTGTCTGACCCGGGTGCCCGGCCAGCTGACCGGGCACCGTGACGGGCATCGAGGCAGTCCGATCCCCGGACCCGGCTGCGGCCGCCCGCCGGCGGGAGGTCGCACGCGGTCCTTGACTCCGGCCGTCGCTGGCCGATGACCTACCATGAGAGATGCTCGGTGAGCGCCATCGTGCCTGCCAGTGGTGGAGGGGGTGGGGCCACCTGATGGGTCGACTCCGATCGCTGCTCGGCAGCGATCCGTTCATCGTCGCGGCCGAACGGCCGACCGCGTTGCTGGCCATCCTCTGGGCCACCGGTGGACTGCTCGCCGCCGCGTGGGGGCTGACCGGGGTCACCGCGGACGGTTCGGTCGTCCTGGTGGTCGGTGTCGGGATCTTCGCGATGGTGCTCGGGGGGCTGCTGTACGCGGTGAGGGGCCGGGTCTTTGGTGCGCCGACCAACACCGCGTTGGTGCTGTTGGGCACGGTCGCGATCTGCCTGGTCCTGGCCGGTTCCGGTCAGGCCGGACACGGACCGCCCACGGTCCTGTTCGTGTACGTCGGCGTGTTCGCGTACGTGGCGGTGCCCCGTCCGACATTGACGGTGATCGTGCCGTCGGTGGTGGCACATGCGGCGGTGCTGGTCACGTTCGGAGGCTCGAACCCGGTCGCGTCGCTGATGATGTTCTGGGGCGCGAACGTCGTCGCGTCGGTGCTGATCGGCCAGGCCGTCCATGCGACCCGGCAGGCGTCGGCGGAACGTGACCGGCTCATCGCCGAACTGCGCGATGCCGATGCGACCAAGACCTCGTTCCTGCACGCGGTCGGGCACGACCTGGCCACGCCGGCGGCGTCCATCATCGGGCTGGCCGAGCTCATCGCGACCCGCGACGACGAGCTCGCCGCCAGCGACCGCGCGGTGCTGCTCGACCGGTTGGTGGCCAACACCCGCCGGTTGCACGAGGATCTCGACGGGCTGCTGCAGCTCGAGCAGCTGACCACGGGCAAGGTGGCGATCGAACGCACCGAGGGCGAGGTCGCAGCGCTCATCGATGCGGCCATCGTCCGCGCCGGGATCCCGGCGGACGTGGTCGCGCGGCACGAGGTGGGCGGTCGCATCCACGGGGATCTGTTGAAGCTCGAGCATGCGATCGCGAACCTGCTCAGCAACGCCCACAAGTATGCGGGCGATGCCGGCTCGATCGACGTCGGCGTGGCCCACGAGACCGATCGCGTGGTGATCTCGGTCGCCGATCGGGGGCCCGGCATCCCGGCCGAGCTGCGCAACCGGATCTTCGAACCGCTGGTCCGCGCCCGAGACGCCGATACCGATCGTGGCAGTGGCATCGGGCTGTCGTTGGTGCGCTCGTTCGCGCGCCTGCACGGCGGTGACGCCTGGGTGGAGGATCGCCCCGGCGGCGGTTCGTGCTTCCACCTCGCCGTCGCGGAGGTCACCGCCGAAGAGACCGAGGCCGACTGCCCGCCCACCGTCGATGCCCCCACCGCTTCCGGGGCATCGGCCCAGGCGCAGTAGGCTCCGCGGCGGTCTCGAGCGACTGACAGGACGGGCATGGGGCGGCGGATACTGGTGCTCGGCGGTGGCGGCCGCGAACACGCGCTGGCATGGCGTCTGGCATCGTCGACGTCGGTCGACACCGTGTGCAGCGCGCCCGGGAATCCGGGGATGGCCGAACTCGGTCCCGGCTTCGACCTGGACCCGACCGACGTCCACGCCGTGGCCGACCGGGCCGAGCGCTCGAACATCGACCTGGTGGTCGTCGGGCCGGAGGCACCGTTGGTCGCCGGGGTGGTCGACGAACTCGATCGCCGTGGCATCCCGGCGTTCGGGCCGCGCGCCGCGGGGGCCCGGATCGAAGGATCCAAGGCGTTCGCGAAACAGGTCATGGACGACGCCGGTGTCCCGACCGCCGGGTACGTCGCCACCGCCGATCGCGCGGTGGCCCACAGCGCGCTGGACCGGTTCACACCGCCCTACGTGGACAAGCCCGACGGTCTGGCCGCCGGCACGGGGGTACGCCTCCGCGCCTCGCTGGCCGAGGCCCGCGAGGCGGTCGACGACGCCATCGTCCGACGTCGATTCGGCGACGCGGGCGACCACCTCGTGGTCGAGGAGTTCCTCGACGGCCCGGAACGCAGTGTGTTCGGGGTGTGCGACGGCACCGACGTGGTGCTGCTGTCCCCGGCGCGGGACTACAAGCGCATCGGTGCCGGTGACACCGGCGACAACACCGGCGGGATGGGGGCGTTCGCACCCGTCGACGGCTTCGGGCTGGGGGACGTCGACGGGCTGCGTGCCGACGTCTTCCGTCCGGTGCTGGCCACGCTCGCCGAGCGTGGTACGCCGTTCCGCGGGCTGCTGTACGCGGGCCTGGTCCTGACCGCCGACGGACCGAAGCTGCTGGAGTTCAACGCCCGGTTCGGTGACCCGGAGACCCAGGTCATCCTCCCCCGGCTCGCCTCCGACCTCGGTGACCTGCTCGCGGCCTCGGCCACCGGCTCGGTCGCCGACATCGAGGTGGCGTGGCATCCGGACGCAGTGGTGACGGTCGTGCTGGCCTCCGGCGGGTATCCAGGCCCCTACGACACCGGCGTGCCCATCGACGGGGTGGACGTCGCCGCGTCGCATCCCGGCGTCGAGGTCTTCCATGCCGGGACGACGCTGCGCGACGGGCGGTTGGTGACCGCGGGTGGCCGGGTCCTGAACGTCACGGCCCGGGGTGCCGATGTCGCCGATGCCCGCACGCGGGCCTACGCCGCGGCCGACGCGATCGGCTTCGCGGGGCTCACCCGTCGGCCGGACATCGCCACGGACGCCTGAGGCGGCACCCGATCCGGCCCGGCCCGGGCACACTGGTCCAGCGCGGGCCGACCGATCCCGAGCCCGGCCCCAAGGAGTTCTGCAGCCGCTCGGCGGCCTCGCCGACGCCGACCCCGCGGCGATCACCTCGCTGGTGGCCGTGCTCGTGCTCGCGGTCTACCTCGCGGCCGCGGTCCGTGCGTTTCGGGCCGCACGGCGCGTGTGGTAGCTCGTTCGGTGGGGTGCGGGTCGGGCCGGTATATTGTCTGGACAATATGAGCGCGACCCGGGCCCGGCACCGACGGTCGCCAGCAGCCAGGAGTCGTGATGTTCCGCCGATCCGCCGCAGGCCACCCCCGTCCCTCGATCAGCGCGATGGTGGTCGGCATGTTCCTGCTCGGTGCCTGTTCCAGTGCGGGCGGTTCCGAGCCGGCCGCCGCGGGGGATGTCACCGTGCTGACGGCCGACGACGCCGCGACGATGCTCGCGGAGCGCGATGACGTCGTCGTGATCGACGTGCGGACACCCGCGGAGTTCGACGCCGGTCACGTCCGTGACGCGTTGCTCGCCGACGTCCAGCAGCCGGATTTCGACACCCGGGTCGATGCGCTGGATCGGGACACCACCTACGTGCTGTACTGCCGCAGCGGCAACCGCAGCGCCGTCGCGGCCGAGCGCATGCGGGCCGCCGGCTTCACGGACCTCCATGACGCGGGTGCGTTCGACGATCTGGCCCGCGCCGGCATCCCGACCGCCTGAGCGACCGACCGCCGGAGAGCCTGTCCACCGGACGGCCACCTTGCGGATCGGATCCTGCGCCCGAGGAGCACGCCATGGACGCCACCAGTTGGGACGAGCGCTATCGCGCCAGCGAGCTCGTGTGGTCGGCTGGACCCAACGCCTTCGTCGCGGAGGCGTTCGCCGACCGTCCGCCCGGACGCGCGCTGGACCTGGCCGCCGGCGAGGGGCGCAACGCCCTGTGGCTGGCCGAGCGCGGGTTCGAGGTCGAGGCCGTCGAATTCTCACCGGTCGCGATCGAGAAGGCGCGCGAGCTCGCCGCCCACCGCGGGGTCGAGGTCACCTTCACCCAGGCCGACCTGCTCGGTGAACCGGAACTCGCGCCGGCCGACGTCGTCATCGTCGCCTACCTGCAGCTCACCGAGGCCGCATCGTTCCGGGCCCACCGACTCGCGGCGCGGCTCGTGGCACCGGGCGGCGAGTTGTTCGTCATCGCCCATGCCCCGCGCAACCTGACCGATGGTCACGGCGGCCCACCCTCGGCGGACGTGCTGCCGAGCCTGACCCAGCTGCGCGGCGCAGCCGAGGCCGAGGGCCTCGTGGTCGACGTCGCCGAGGAGGTCACCCGGGAGGTCGACACGCCCGACGGCCCCCGGACGGCGATCGACGTGCTCGTGCGTGCGTACCGGCCGGTCACCGCTCGAGCGGCAGCTCGGCGTTGACCCAGGCGATCAGCCCGCCTTCGACGTCGACCACGTCGCGGAATCCGAGTTCGGTCAGCAACCCGTGCGACTGGCCCGTGCGGGCCCCCGAACGGCAGTACAGCAGATAGGTCGCGTCGCGATCGAGTTGGGCGACGCGGGTGGCGAAGGCCGGGTCGTAGAAGTCCAGTTGCACCGCGCCGGGGATGCGGGCCTGGGCCAGCTCGGCGTCCGTGCGGATGTCGAGCACCACGGTGCCGTCCTGCTCGAGCAGGGCTGCGGCCTCGCGGGCCGGCAGCACGCGCACGCCCGGTCGCCCGTCGTCGGGTTCGCTCATCGTCGCACCTGTTCGTCGGGATTCGTCATCGTCGTCGGCGGCCAGTCCGACCCACCGGTGTCCCCCGTCGGCCGTGATCTCGCGTTTCCACACCGGTACGCGGTCCTTGACGCGCTCGAGCGCATCGCGGCAGGCGTCGAATGCCGCTGCGCGGTGCGCGGAGGCGCACACGACCAGGACGGTGTGCGCGCCGACCGCGAGTTCGCCCACGGCGTGCAGCAGGGCGATGCCCGTCACCGCCGGGTGGTCGCGGAGCAGTTCCGCCGCGATGTCGGCCAGCACCTTCTCGGCCATCTGCGGATAGGCCGAGTACTCCAGCGCGACCACGCCGTCGAGATCCGGGGCGTGGTCACGCACCGTGCCCAGGAAGATCGCCGTCCCGCCGGCACCCGGCCCGACGACCTCGGCGCAGACCGCGTCGACGTCGAACGGCGGTGCCTGCAGGCCGGTGCGCACCACGACCGGTCCCCGGTCGTCGGCACCACCGGCGACCGGTGGCAGCAGCGCCACCTCGCGGCTGCCTGCCAGCGGGGTGGCGTCGTCGGCCACCTCGAGGTCGACGGCGACGTTGGTCGACGCCATCAGGCCCGCGAGCCCCGGGTGGGCTTCGGACAGTGCGCGTCGCAGATCGCCCACGCAGGCGTCGTCGGACAGCTCGATGCTGGTGCGGCCGGTGCCGGCGCGCTCGGTCAGGCCGCCGAACAGGCGGACGTCGATCCGCACGTGCGTTCCGTTCACCGGTGGGGGTCCTCGCGTCGGCAGGCTACTTCCTCGGTCGCCGCGCGCTGCCGTGCATCAGTTCGCGTCGTCGCCGCCGCGCGTCGGAGGAGTGCCGACGGGCCGGGCACCGATCGCCGCGGGGTACGGTGGCGCGCCGGGAGTGGGAGCGAGAGGTGGTGCACGTGGAGCAGGTGACACGTCTGACCGACCGGCTGGGTCGACCCGTGGAGGACCTGCGGGTCTCGTTGACCGACCGGTGCAACCTGCGTTGCCGGTACTGCATGCCGCGCGAGCTGTTCGGTGCCGACCACGCCTTCCTGGAGCGCGAGGAACTGCTGAGCTTCGAGGAGCTGACCCGCGTCCTGTCGACGTTCGTCGACCTCGGTGTCAGCAAGCTGCGACTCACCGGGGGCGAGCCGCTGCTGCGTCGGGACCTGCCGGATCTGGTCGGCATGCTGGCGGGACTCGACGGGGTCGACGACATCGCGTTGACCACCAACGGCATCCTGCTGCCCCGGCTCGCCGAGCAGCTCGCCGACGCCGGGCTCGAGCGGATCACCATCAGCCTCGACGCGCTCGACGACGACACCTTCCGGGCCGTGGCCGACACACCGTTGTCGGTCCAGGCGGTGCTCGCCGGCGTCGATGCGGCCCTGGCCGCCGGGCTGACCCCGGTCAAGATCAACGCCGTGCTGCAGCGTGGGGTCAACGACGACCAGCTCGAGGCGCTCGCCGGCTGGGCCCGCGACACCGGCGTGGTGCTACGCTTCATCGAGTTCATGGACGTCGGCACGACCAACGGCTGGGTCCGGGACAAGGTCGTGCCCGCCGAGGAGGTCGTCCGGCGCATCGACGCCCGCTGGCCGATCGAGCCGGTCGCCCCCGCACGTGAGGGCGAGGTCGCCGAGCGCTACCGCTACCTCGACGGTGGCGGTGAGGTCGGGATCGTCGCCAGCGTCACCCGGCCGTTCTGTCGGACCTGCAACCGGGCCCGGCTGTCGGCCATCGGTGAGCTGTACACGTGCCTGTTCGCCGCGCAGGGTCATGACCTGCGCGCCGTGGTACGCGACGGCGCGGACGACGACGCGCTGCGGGCCGAGATCACGCGCATCTGGTCGGCACGCACCGACCGGGCGAGCGAACTGCGCGCCGAGGGCGGCCTGACCGGCCCACGCGTCGAGATGAGCTACATCGGCGGGTGAACGGTGTGGCGCGCGTGTCCAGCGGATCGGGCACATCGGACGAGTTCTCGTGCGCTCATGTCGGCCGCATGGACGGTGGCCGCACGCGCTGTCCAGGTTCCCCGGTCCACATGAGCGGGATGGACCGGTCGTGGCATACGTTTATGCCGCTCGCACCCGGGAGGGGGAGTGGCATCGGTCGGGAGCCCGGTGTCGACACGGTCCACGTTCGTCCGGCGGTCGGGAGCCCGCCGGACGGACGTCGACCGCCACCTCTTCGGCCGCTCCTGACCGACCGGTCCGTCAGCCACCGCTGAGGCCCCGCCGGCCACGGCCCTCCAGGAGGCGAGCGAACAACCACCGCCCTGTCCAGATCGGACGGCGCAACCTGGGAGGACCTCGCATGACGAGAGTCGAGATCACCGTCGATGGAGAGCAGACCGAGCAGGAGGTGGAGGCCCGCCTCCTGCTCGTGCACTACCTGCGGGACGTGCTGGGGAAGACCGGCACGAACGTGGGTTGTGACACCTCGAACTGCGGCGCCTGCACCGTCCACCTCGATGGCCGGTCGGTGAAGAGCTGCACCGTGCTGGCCGTCCAGGCCGATGGTGGCGAGGTCGCCACCGTCGAGGGACTGGCCGAGCGTCCCGATGACGAGGCCGGCTGGCATCCGCTGCAGCGCGCCTTCCACACCGAGCACGGCCTGCAGTGCGGGTACTGCACCCCGGGCATGATCATGGCGGCCGCCGACCTGATCAGTGAGAACGCCGACCCCTCGGAAGAGGAGGTCCGCCACGGGCTCGAGGGCAACCTCTGCCGGTGCACGGGCTACGTCAACATCGTCAAGGCCGTGCAGACGGCCGCCGCGGAGATGCGGGGCGACAAGGTGGAGGTGGAAGCATGACCGCACTCGACAATCCCCCCACCAAGAACGTCGGCACCACGCGGCTGCGCAAGGAGGACGCGCACCTGGTGACCGGCCGGACCAACTACACCGACAGCATCCAGGTCACCGGCCTGCTGCACATGGCGTTCGTCCGCTCGCCCATGGCGCACGCCAAGGTGAGCCGCATCGACGTGTCCGCCGCGCTGGAGCAGCCCGGTGTCGTCGCCGCCTTCACGGGTGCCGACCTCGCCGAGAACTGGCCGGCGGGTCTGCCGTGTGCCTGGCCGGTCACCCCGGACATGGCCTCACCCACCCACCTGCCGATCGCCACCGACGAGGTGCGCTACGTCGGTGACGCGGTGGCCGTGGTCGTGGCCCGCACCAAGTACCAGGCCGCTGACGCGATCGAGTTCGTCGAGGTCGACTACGAGCCGTTGCCGGCCGTGGTCAACATGGAGGCCGCGCTCGCCGAGGGCTCACCACTCGCCGACACCACGGCGGCGTCCAACAAGAGCTTCACCTGGCAGAAGATCGACGGGGAGATCGACGACGCCTTCGAGGGTGCCGCGCACGTCACCACCCGTCGTTTCATCCAGCAGCGCCTGATCCCGACGGCCATCGAGCCCCGCTCGGTCATCTGCGCCCCGCCGCGGGAGCACAACGAGTACACGTTGTGGTCGGCGACCCAGGTGCCCCACATCCTGCGCCTCATGCTGGCGCTGTCGTGTGGCGTGCCCGAGCACGAGCTGCGGGTCATCGCCCCGGACGTCGGCGGTGGCTTCGGCTCCAAGCTCAACGTCTACGCCGAGGAAGCGGTCGCGCTGGTGTTGGCGCGCAAGCTCGGCAAGCCGGTCAAGTGGACCGAGTCCCGCTCCGAGGGCAACCAGGCGACCATCCATGGTCGTGACCAGATCCAGGATCTGTCGATCGCCTTCAACGAGGATCACACGATCCGGGGGCTGAAGGTCGAACTGCACGCCGACATGGGTGCCTACCTGCAGCTGGTCACCCCGGGCGTGCCGATCCTGGGTGCCTTCATGTTCAACGCCATCTACAAGATGGAGGCGCTGAGCTTCACCTGTCACGGGGTGTTCACCAACAAGACCCCCACCGACGCCTACCGCGGTGCCGGCCGACCGGAGGCCACCTACGGCATCGAGCGGCTGATGGACGAGGCCGCCCACGAACTCGGGGTCGAGCCCTTCGAGCTGCGCGAGAAGAACTGGATCAAGCACGAAGAGTTCCCCTACATGACCATCGCGGGGATCGAGTACGACTCGGGCAACTACGAGGCGGCGACCGCGAAGGCCAAGGAGCTGTTCGACTACGACGGGCTGCGGGCCGAACAGCAGCGCCGTCGTGACGCGGGCGACTCGGTCCAGCTCGGACTCGGGATCTCCACGTTCACCGAG
Organism: uncultured Actinomycetota bacterium; assembly: GCA_964438785.1. Lineage (GTDB taxonomy): Bacteria > Actinomycetota > Nitriliruptoria > Nitriliruptorales > Nitriliruptoraceae > PWLR01. Next base: position 9,372 of record CAYTLZ010000013.1, read on the forward strand.
ATGTGCGGCCTGGCTCCCTCCCGGGTGCTCGGCTCCCTGTCCTACGGGGCCGGTGGTTGGGAACACGCGTCCGTGCGGATGCTGCCGAGCGGCAAGGTCGAGGTCATCACGGGCACCTCGCCGCACGGTCAGGGTCACGTCACCTCGTGGTCCCAGATCGCCGCCGACGCGCTCGGGGTCGCCTACGAGGACGTCGAGGTGCGTCACGGCGACACCAACGTCGCCCACAAGGGCATGGACACCTACGGATCACGTTCGCTGGTGGTCGGCGGCTACGCCGTGCAGGTCGCCTGCGACAAGGTCGTGGCCAAGGCCCGCAAGGTCGCCGCACATCTGCTCGAGGCATCCGAGGACGACCTCGAGTTCGACAGCGGCACGTTCTCCGTCAAGGGCTCGCCGGACGCCAAGACCACGATCCAGGACATCAGCCTGGCCGTGTTCGCGGCGCACGACTACCCGGAGGACATGGAGCCCTCACTCGACTCGGACGCGACCGTCGACCCGGAGAACTTCTCCTACCCCCACGGCACGCACCTGTGCGCCGTGGAGGTGGACACGGAGACCGGTGACGTCCAGATCCTGCGCTACGTCGCGGTCGACGACATCGGCAAGGTGATCAACCCGCAGATCGTTGAGGGCCAGGTCCACGGCGGGCTCGCCCAGGGCATCGCCCAGGCGCTCTACGAGGAGGCGGTCTACGACGAGGACGGTCAGCTCAAGACCGGGTCGTTGCTGGACTACTACGTCCCGGGCGCACCGGACCTGCCGCACTTCATCACCGACCGGACCGAGACCCCGGCCACCAGCAACCCGCTGGGCGTCAAGGGTGTCGGCGAGGCGGGCACGATCGCCTCGACCCCGGCCGTGATCAACGCGGTCGTCGACGCGCTGCGCCCGATGGGCGTGAACGACATCCTCATGCCGGCCTCGCCCCAGAACGTGTGGAACGCGATGCAGGTTGCGAAGGCCAACGGAGGCAACGCATGATCCCGGCGACATTCGACTACATCCGCGCCGAGAGCGCCGACCACGCGATCAACGCCCTCGTCGAGCACGGTGACGAGGCGAAGATCCTGGCCGGCGGCCACAGCCTCCTGCCGCTCATGAAGCTGCGGCTCGCGTCCCCCGAGGTCATCATCGACCTCGGGCGGGTCGACGAGCTGCGTGGCGTGTCGGAGACCGCCGACGGTGAACTCGCCATCGGGGCCATGACGGCCCATCAGGAGGTGATGGACAGCCCGCTCGTCAAGCAGCACTGCGGCGTGCTGGCGGACGTCACCGCCATGGTCGGGGACGCCCAGGTCCGTCACCGCGGCACCATCGGTGGGGCACTCGCCCACGGTGACTCCGCCAGCGACCTGCCCTCGGTGCTCATCGCGCTCGAGGGCACCCTGGTCGCCCAGGGCCCCGGCGGGCGTCGGGAGATCGCCGCGGCGGACTTCTTCGTCGACTACCTCACCACCTCGCTCGGCGAGGACGAGTTGGTCGTCGAGGTCCGGGTGCCGAAGCTCGACGACTCGTGGTCGTGGCGCTACGAGAAGTTCAGTCGGGTCGCGGCCGCCTGGGCCATCGTCGGCTCGCTCGGCCTGGTCAAGCGCTCCAACGGCACCGTCGAGGACGCCCGGGTCGCGCTCACCAACATGAGTACCACCCCGGTCCGTGGCAGCGCCGTCGAGGACGCGCTGCGCGGCCAGGGGGTCGACGCGATCGCGGCGGCCGCGGAGCACGCCGCGGACGGCACCTCGCCGTCCAGTGATCTCAACGCGACCGCGGAGTTCCGTCAGCACCTCGCCCGGGTACTGACCAAGCGTGCGCTCACGACCGCCGCCGGGTGAGCGACCAGGCTGCAACGGGCACGGCACGAGGTGGACCCGGCGGTGACGCCGGGTCCACCCGTGTGGACACGTCGTCACGCCTGCCGGCGGGGGTCACCGACCCCGCGAACCTCGCGCAGGCGCTCGAGGCGCACGACTACCTCGCGGACGACGGACTGGCCACGGCCGCCTACCTGGCGCTGGCACTGCGCCGGCCGTTGTTCCTCGAGGGCGACGCCGGGGTCGGCAAGACCGCCATCGCGCAGGCGCTGGCCGGGCTCGTCGACGGGCCGCTGCTGCGGCTGCAGTGCTACGAGGGCATCGACGCGGCCCAGGCGCTCTACGACTGGAACTTCCCCCGTCAGGTCCTGCACCTGCGCAGCGCCGAGGCCGCCGGGCGTGTCCAGCTCGATGCGGACCACGATGCGGCCGTGGCCGCCCAGCAGCTCGAGGCCGAACTCTACGACCGCCGGTTCCTGGTCGCCCGCCCGATCCTGCAGGCGATCGAGACCCCCCGGGCAGTGCTGCTCGTCGACGAGATCGACCGCGCCGATGACGAATTCGAGGCACTGCTGCTCGAGGTGCTCAGCGAGTTCAGTGTCTCCATCCCCGAGCTCGGCACCATCACGGCCGCCGAACCGCCGTTGGTCGTGCTGACCTCCAACCGCACCCGGGAGGTCCACGACGCACTCAAGCGGCGCTGCTACTACCACTGGGTCGATCATCCCGACTTCGACCGGGAGGTGGCGATCGTCCGGGCGCGGATGCCCGCGGTCGGCGAACGACTGGCTCGCGAGGTCGTGTCCGCGGTGCAGTTGCTGCGTGGGCAGGACCTGCTCAAACCGCCCGGTGTGGCCGAGACACTCGACTGGACCGAGGCGCTCGTCGCGCTCGGCGCGGACCACCTCGATGCGGCCAAGGCGACCGCGACGCTCGGTTCGGTGCTCAAGTTCCGCGAGGACCTGGAACGGGCACGCTCGCTGGACGTCGGTGAGATGGTCGTCCGAGCCGTCTCGGGCACCTAGATGGACGCGCCCGACGAGCCGGTGCCCGACGGCGGGGGCGATCTGACCGCGCCGGTCGTCGGACTCGCATCCACGCTGCGCGCCGCGGGGGTGGACGCGAGCCCGGAGCGGGTCCACGCCTTCCTCGAGGCGTTGGCGGTGGTGGACCCCGCGGACCGCCGGCAGGTGTACTGGACGGGGCGGTTGACACTGTGCGCCGGGCCCGATGATCTGGAGCGCTACGACCGGGTGTTCCGCGCCTTCTTCGACGGCGAGCAGGCCCATGCCCGCACCCGCACCCACCGGCGGATCAGTTTCGGCAGTGACACGACCTCCTCGACCCCCGCCACCGGTGGGGAGAACCAGGTCGAGGGCCCGGAGCTGCAGCTCGTCGAACGTGAGGCGTCCGCCGCCGAGCTGCTCCGTCACCGCGACGTCACCGACCTCGAACCCCACGAACGCGACCAGCTCAACCGGCTGCTCGCCGCCTTCGACCTGCCCGGCGAGGCCCGTCGGACCCGGCGTCGGACCGCCGGCGGGCGCGGCACCGTGGACCGACGCCGGACCGTGCGGCGCATGCTGGCCGCCGGGGGCGAGCCCGGCGTGCTGCGTTTCGACGAGCCGCGTCGCCGCCCCCGTCGGGTGGTCCTGCTGGTCGACGTCAGCGGATCGATGGCCGGCTACGCCGATGTGCTGCTGCGGTTCGCCCACGCCGCCACACGCCGCTATCGAGGGGGGACGGAGGTGTTCACGCTCGGGACCCGACTGACCCGCGTCACCGAGGAGTTGGAGCACCGCGATCCCGACACCGCGATGCGGGCGGTGTCGGACGCCATCCCGGACTGGGAGGGTGGCACCCGGCTCGGGGCGACGCTGCGGGTGTTCCTCGACCAGTGGGGGCAGCGCGGCACGGCCCGCGGGGCCGTGGTGGTCGTGCTGTCGGATGGTTGGGAGACCGGCGACGTCACCGAACTCGGCGCGCAGATGGCGCGGCTCGAGCGGCTCGCCCATCGGGTCGTGTGGGTCAATCCGCGCGCCGGCCGGGTCGGCTTCGAGCCGACCGCCGCCGGGATGGCGGCCGCACTGCCGCACTGCGAGCAGCTCGTCGAGGGTCATTCGCTGGCGGCCCTCGAACACCTCGCCCATGTCGTCGCCGGCGCGGGCGGGGATCGCAGCGACGAACGTGCGCGCCGCTCGCGGGACCGTCGCCTGGCGGTCGTCGGTGGGCGTGCCGCGGTGGCAGGACGTACCTTCGATGCGGGTGACCCTCTGATGAGGGACTGAGGAGACCACCGATGCGTGAAGAACTTCCGACCCTTCGACGCTGGCAGAACGACGGTGCCAGGATCGGTCTGGCGACGGTCACCGCGACGTCACAGTCCGCACCGAGGCAGCCGGGTGCCACCCTGGCGCTGCACCCGGACGGGGACGTGCTCGGCAGCGTGTCCGGCGGCTGTGTCGAGGGCGCGGTCGTGGAGATCGCCACCGAGGTGCTGGCGAGTGGTGCCCCGCAGCGGGTCTCCTACGGCATCTCTGACGACGAGGCGTTCGCGGTCGGCCTGACCTGTGGTGGCACCATCGAGGTGTTCGTCCGGGCGGTCGACACCGCCACCATCGACCTCGAGGACCTCGGCCGCCGTATCGAGTCCGAGGAGCCCGTCGCGGTCGCCACCGTCGTCGAGCATCCGTCGGACCCCGACGCCGTCGGGCGCAGCATCGTGGTCGGCGAGGCGCGGGCCGAGGGCAGCACCGGGACCGAGCGGCTCGACCATGCGGTGGTCCAGGCCACGCAGGGGATGCTCGCCCAGGGCGCGACGGGCCTGCGCCACTTCGGTGCGGATGGCGAACGCCGCAAGGACGAGGTCGCCGTCATGATCGAGTCGTTCGCGCCACGGCCGCGGATGCTGGTCTTCGGGGCGATCGACTTCGCCGGCGCGGTCGCGTCGGTCGGACGCTTCCTCGGCTACAACGTCACCGTCTGCGATGCCCGCGCCGTGTTCGCGACCCCGGCCCGTTTCCCGGATGCCGACGAGGTCGTCGTCGAGTGGCCGCACCGCTACCTCGCGAGCACCGAGGTCGACGAGCGCACCGTCATCGCCGTGCTCACCCACGACCCGAAGTTCGACGTGCCGGTGCTCAAGGTCGCGTTGGAGACCGACGCGGGCTACATCGGGGTGATGGGCTCACGGCGTACCCACGACGACCGGCTCGACCGGCTCCGCGAGGAGGGGCTCAGCGACGAGCAGCTCGCCCGCCTGCGCTCGCCCATCGGGCTCGACCTGGGAGCGCGCACGCCGCAGGAGACCGCGGTGTCCATCGCCGCCGAGCTGGTCATGCTCCGCCACGGCGGCTCCGGCGTGGCGCTCAAGGACACCGACGGTCCGATCCACCGTGACGCGCAGCCGGCACCGCAGCCGGCGTGAGCCGGTGCGCCCGCGAGCCGTGAGGGCTGCGTCGGCCACGCACGGCGTGCGGCCTCAGCCGCCGTGCACCGCGCCGTGTTCGCCGTGGCCGGTGGGGTGGCGCTGCGTGTCCCCGGCGAGCAGGTCCAGCGCGTGGGGGAGCAGTTCGAGGATGGCCGCCAGCGACTCGGTCGCCCCGCGGGGACTGCCCGGCAGGTCGATGATCAGGGTGTCGCCGCGCACGCCGCAGACCCCGCGCGACAGATCCGCCATCGGGGTCGCCGCGCGCCCGGAGGCGCGCATCGCCTCGGCCAGCCCCGGCGCCTCGCGGTCGATGACGTCGCGGGTCGCCTCCGGGGTGACGTCGCGGGGACCGAACCCGGTGCCGCCGGTGACCGCGATGAGCGCGAGCCCGCCGTCGTCGCACAGCTCGCGCAGGGTCGCTGCGATGGCGTCGCGATCGTCGAAGGTGACCGCGCGGACGACGACCCCGAACCCGGCCCCGGTGAGCTGGGCGGTGACCGCGTCGCCGGACCCGTCCTCGCGGTTGCCGGACGCGACCCCGTCGCTGGAGGTGACCACGGCCGCACGGCGTCGCGGCGGGATCGCGTCCACGTCGGTGTCGACGGTCGGGTTCGCTCGCTGTTCGTCGGTCGACACCGTGGCGCTCCATGACTGATCCGTCGGTCGGATCACCGGACGGGTCCCCGCAGCCTACGGCGGCTGGGATCCCGTTCGTCTGTCTGATCCTGGCCGCCGGTCGGAGCCGACGGTTCGGTGCGGCCACCAAGCAGTTGGCCGAGCTCGACGGTCGGCCGCTGATCGAGCACGCCGTGCAGGTCGCGGTCGACGCGGGCGCGTCGCGGGTGATGGTCGTGGTCGGCCACGACGGCGAGCGCGTCGGCGCGGCCGCCCGCGTGGCCGGTGCGGCGGCGGGGACCCCGGTCGAGATCGTCGTCAACGCCGACCATGCGGCCGGGCAGTCGACGTCGCTCGTGGCCGGACTCCGGGCGCTCGCCACCCGGGCGTCCGCCGACCCGGCGTCGGACGAGCCGGACGACGCCCGTGCGGACGACCCGCCGGGCGGGCGGTCCGATCCGATCGCGGTCCTGCTCGCCGACCAGCCGCACATCGATCCGGTCACGGTGACGGCGGTGGTCGCGGCGGTGGCTGCCGGTGCCGAGGCCGCACGCGTGCGCTACCTCGATGCGGTCGCCCACCCCGTCGCATTCGCCTGGTCGCTGGTCCCCCGGCTGCGCACGGTCGAGGGCGATGTGGGTGCCCGCGAGTTGCTGCGGCGCATCGACACCGTCGAGGTGGTCCACGACACGCCGGTGCCGTTGGACGTGGACACCCCGGCCGATCTCCGGAGGCTCGCCCGCGAGATCTGATGTTCGCCCACGGCACGTCAGGCACGGGGCCGGCGGGCCACTCGAGGTCGATTAGGGTGTGGGTGTCGACCGGCGAGCAACGACGAGAGCGGCGGTGAGCGCGATGGACACCGATCCCTTCGAGCGGCCGCTGCCCGGACTCGACCTGGTGGCACGCGGCAAGGTGCGTGACGTCTACCGGCTGTCGGACGGTGCGCTGCTGCTCGTCGCCACGGACCGGATCTCGACCTACGACGTCGTCCATCCGACGACGGTGCCCGACAAGGGTCGGATCCTGACGGCGTTGAGCGCCTTCTGGTTCGAGCAACTCGATCACCTCGGCGAGCATCACCTGCGTTCCACCTCGACGCGGGACCTGCCGGCCGAGGCGGCACCCCACGCGGCGGTGCTCCAGGGGCGCATCATGATCGGTGCGCCCCTGGAGATCGTGCCGTTCGAATGCGTCGTGCGCGGCTACCTCGCCGGGTCCGCCTTCGAGGAGTACCGGCGCACCGGTGCGGTGTGCGGCATCGAGCTCCCGCGTGGCCTGCGTCTGGCCGATCGCCTTCCGGAGCCCATCTTCACCCCCGCGACCAAGGCGGCGGCCGGCGATCACGACGTCAACGTGCCGTTCGCGACGATGGCCGACGCGATCGGTACGGAGCTCGCCGACGAACTGCGCGCGCGCTCGCTGGCGTTGTACGGGGCCGGGTCGGTCCACGCCGAGTCGCGCGGCATCATCCTGGCCGACACCAAGTTCGAGTTCGGGCGGACGGCGGGACGCACGCTGCTCGCCGACGAGGTGTTGACCCCCGATTCGTCGCGCTACTGGCCACGCGCAGGCTGGGTGCCGGGCGAGAACCCGGCCAGCTTCGACAAGCAGTTCGTCCGGGACCACGTCCGGGCGTCGGGCTGGGATCGCCGTCCGCCGGCACCGGCGCTGCCCGTCGAGGTGGTGGCGGCCACCCGGGACCGCTACGTGCAGGCCTACGAACGCCTGACGGGCCGCTCGTTCGTCGACTGGCTCGAACGCGGCTGACCCGGCTGCGACGGGTCGGTGGGCGACCGGCCCCGGCCCGACGCGCCTGACGTCGATCGAGGACGCGCCAACGTCGCGACTGGTCGCGCCATTCCCGTCAGCCGGTCCGGTTCGCTGACCGGACGGACGTGGTCCGGGCCGGGACAGGTCGGGTGCGGCACCGAAACTAAGTGACGAAGCAACAACTGGCGTGTCAGCACGCCAGCCAGCGACCCAGCACCGACCCAGGAGGTTCTCCATGGCATCCGTCGGAATCGTGTACTACTCCATGTACGGCGCGACGTACGAGCTCGCCAAGACCATCGCGGAAGGCGTGGTCAAGGGCGGCGGCGAGGCGCATCTGCGCAAGGTCCCGGACCCGCTGCTCCCCGACGAGGTCAAGGAGTCCGACGGTGTGCGTGAAGCCATCGCCGCGCAGGATGAGGTCACCCAGGCCAGCGTCGATGAGCTGCCCGAGTTCGACGGCCTGATCATCGGGTCGCCGACCCGGTTCGGCAGCGCCACCTCGCAGCTGCAGGCCTTCATCGATCAGACCGGCGGCCACTGGGCCAACGGCACGCTGGTCGGCAAGACCGCCGGCTTCTTCACCGGTGCCGCCACCATCCACGGTGGCCACGAGTCGACGATCCTGACGATGTCGACCTTCGCCTACCACCAGGGCATGGTCATCGTGCCGCTCGGCTATGGCGTCGCCGGTGACGTCCAGACGACCCGCTCGGGTGGTGGCCCCTACGGCCCGACCCAGCTCGGTGACGGCGAGGGCCTGACCGACGAGGAGCGCAACATCGCGCTGGCCTACGGCGAGCACTTCGCGCAGATCACCGCGAAGGTCGCCGCCTGAGCATCCGGCCGCGGCGGCCACCGCCACGCCTGACGACGCCCCCGGTTCGTGCCGGGGGCGTCGTCGTGTCACGGGGGCGACCTCGTCATGGGCGAGGTCGTCCCGGGGTGTCCGCCGTCAGCCCAGGCTGATCGCCCGCCCGGTCCCCAGCGCCTCCACGATACGGGCCGCCCCGACGATCATCGCCCCCTCGACCAGCTGCTGATCGCCGGTGATGCCACGCTTGGTGGTGCACGCGCTGCACAGCCAGATCGCCCCTCCACCGCTGACGAGCTGCCGTTGCAGGTCGATGAGCGGCGGCATGCCCGGTTCCTCGACCCCGGTCGCGACCTCCGGCAGCCCGAGCGTGACCCCCTCGATCGTGGCGACCACGATCGCGTGTCGACCACTGACCGCCGCGGTGGCCGCGGCGATGAACGGCACGGTGGCGCGTTCGGGTGCATCCGCCCCGTGCGTGACGGTGAACAGCAGGGCCTCGTCCACGGTGTCGCTCCGCTCCATCGGGTGCGAGGGGCACCGTAGGGCACCGCGTCTGGCCTGGCTCCTAGCAAAGTAGTAGGCTCCCGGCGGACGCGCATCTGCGCGGCCATACTGCTGGCACCGCTGGCGAGGATCGCCTCCGTGCGATCCGGCCCGGTCGCTGGATCTGATGGACGAGAATCTGGGAGGCAGCACATGAAGCAACTCTGGTTGCGCCGCATGGCCGCCGTCACCGCGCTGGCGCTGGTCGCCGCCGCGTGTGGCAACGGCGATGACGAAGCGGACGAACCCGTCGAGGAGACCGAGACCGAAGAGGTCGAGGAAGAGGACGACGCGACGGAAGAGGATGACGACGCCACCGAGGACGACGCAGCAGCCGGTGACGACGACGTCCTGAACCTCGGCTACATCCTGCCGGAGTCGGGGCCGCTCGCGTTCCTCGGTCCCCCGCAGATCGAATCCGTGAACCTGGCCGTCGAGGAGATCAACGCCGCTGGTGGCGTCCTCGGCAACGACGTGACGCTGTCCTCGGGTGACGAGGCCGGCGACGCGACGATCGCTGCGGAGACCGCGAACCGGTTGGTCGGCGAGGGCGTCAACGCCATCGTCGGTGCCGCCGCGACCGGTATGTCGTTGGCCTTCGTCGACGCCATCACCTCGGCCGGGGTCCTGCAGTGCTCGGCCTCGAACACCGGTCTGACCTTCACCAACGCCGACTACAACGGTCTGTACTTCCGGACCGCACCGTCGGACATCCTCCAGGGCCCGGTCCTGGCGGAGACGATCATCGGTGACGGCAACTCGAACCCGGCCCTGTTGGCCCGTGCCGACGACTACGGCCAGGGTCTGCTCGGTGCCACCGTCGACGCGCTGGAAGCCCAGGGCGCGACGATCGCCGCCGAGATCGTGTTCGACCCGGAGGCCGCGAACTTCGACGCCGAGGTCAACCAGGTCGCCGGTTCCGGTGCCGACTCGGTCGTGCTGATCACGTTCGACGAGGGTGCCCAGATCCTGCAGGCCATGGTCGAGCAGGGCTTCGGTCCGTCCGACATCCCGGTCTACGGTGCTGACGGCATCCGTTCCAACGACCTCGCCGGTCTGGTCGACCCGAGTGACGAGTCCGTGCTCGACGGCATGCGCGGCACCGCGCCGGGCGCACCGCCGTCGGACGAGGTCGAGGACACCGGTTACCTGGGTCGTTTCACCGAGGAGACTGGACTCGACGACACGACGTTCGCCGCCGAGGCCTACGACTGCACCGTCATCATCGCGCTGGCCGCACAGCTGGCCGGTTCGGTCCAGGGTGAGGACATCGCGGCGGAGATGGTCAACGTCACCGCCGAGGGTGGCACGGAGTGCACCTCGTACGCCGAGTGCATCGAGCTGTTCGATGCCGGCGAGGACTTCACCTACCTGAGTGCGGCGGGGGTCACGCTGACCCTGACCGACACCGGCAACGGTGAGCCGGACCGCGGGTTCTACGAGGTCTGGGAGATCGATGACACGGGCGCGGTGAACTCCGTGGACAACGTCGAGTCGACCTTCTGATCGACGCCGTCGTGGGGAGGGGGCCGCCCCGGCCGCGCCCCCCCCCCGCCGCGGGGGCCCCCCCCCCGGCGGGGGGCCCCGGGGGGAGGGGGGCCCGCGGGGGGGGGGGGGCGCCCGCCCCCCCCACGACGCGCACACGACGATGGGCCCCACCTCACGGTGGGGCCCATCGTCGTCTGCGTCCCCGGCTGGCCGCCCGTCGCGGCCCGGACCGATCCGCACGGGGGGCGGCGTTCAGGCAGCGGGCTCGACGGGCTCGGCGATGACCACGATGTTGTGCGTGTACCGGCCCCGCGCCGAGTCGAAGGAGCCACCGCAGGTGATCAGCACCAGACGGGTGTCGCCGAAGCGGGTGAACAGCTCCCCGATCGGCAGCTGCTCCTTGACGTGCGAGGTCCGGCTGGTGACCCGCCAGGTCGTCGACCGTCCGTCGGCGTGCCCGATGGTCACGGTGTTGCCGGCGTCGAGTTCCTTGAGACCCCACAGGGCACCACGTCCCTGGCTGCGGGAGTCGACGTGGCCCGCGATGACGGCCGAGCCGGTCTCACCGGGTCGGACGCCGGGTTCATACCAACCGACCCGGCGGATGTCGTGCGGAATCTCCATGCCGCCATCGGGCTCCAGCCCCACCCGGTCGACCGGTGCACCGACACCCAACGCCGGGATCGTCACCGAGGTTGGATCGGCGACTGCGGGAGCGGACTCGATCGGTTCTGGTTCGGCCGGTTCTGGTTCGGCTGGCTCCGGTTCGGCTGACGGTGCCGCGACGTCGGGATACCCGGTACCCGGGCCGAACCTGAGTTCGGCGGGCTCGGACGCCGTCGCCCGCTGCTCCGCGGGGGTGAGCAGGCCTCCCGGCGCGACCAGGGCCGGTGACGCAGCCACCTCGACGCCGCCCTCCTGCAGCGAGGCATCCGCGGACGGGCCGAATTGCCAGGCCCCGATGGCGAGCAGCAGGGCCGTGCCGACCATGGCGGCGTGTGCACGTCCCATACCGCGTGCACGTCCCATGCCTCGGCTCGAGCCGTCGGTTCCCACGTCATCCCCCGGTGCAGCACCACGGCGACGAGCGTACCGAGCGGCGGAGCGTGGCCGGCCGGGGGGCGGTCAGGCGAGGTCGTCGTCCGCATCCACGGGCACGGTGTAGACGACGACGTTGTCGCTGTAGCTGCGTTCACCACGGTCGAACTCGCCGTCACAGGTGATCAGCACGAGCCGTGACGGCCCGAAGCGGGTGAAGATGTCGCTGATCGGGAGTTCGTCCTTGGGGTAGGACGTGCGGGCGACGACACGCCAGTCCGACGTCGTGCCGTCCTCGTGGTCCACGGTGACGATGTCGTCGACGTCGAGCCGCCGGATGTCCCAGAACGCGCCTGGGCCCTGCTCGGCCGAGTCGACGTGGCCGGCGATGACCGAGGTCCCGCCGTCGCCGGGTGCGACCCCCAGGTCGTACCAGCCGACGGTGCTGACGTCCTCCGGGATCTCCATGCCCCCGTCGTCCTCGAGTCCGACGTTCACGACGGATGCGTCGACGTCCAGGGAGGGGATCTGCAGGCCGACCGGCTCCGCGACCGGCTCGGGTTCGGGCTCGTCGGCGGCGTCCGCCTGCTCGTCACCGGGCAGGGTGCCGACCTCCGGCTGCTGGGTCGTCGGTGTGTCCGTCGCTCCGCTGATGGAGGACGGTGCGGACACGGCGTCGAGGTCGCCGACGGTCTGGGCGGGCTGCATGGCGATGTAGCCGAGCGGCGTACCGACGAGCAGCAGCGCACCGAGCGCGATGGAGATCCAGCTCAGGCGGGACACGGGATTGCCCTTCCGGTGTGACGATGGTGGTCGGCGTGACGCACATGGTGCCGTGGGTGCAACGAGCGGGAGGGGACCCGAGGGTCCCCTCCCGCTGGTGCTGGTGCGACGACGGTCAGCTACGGCGACGCGCGGTGGCGACGGCCGGAGCGACCAGACCCATGGCACCGAGGGCCATCAGGGCCGCGACCCACACCGGCAGACCGGTGTTCAGCGCGCCACCGGTACCGGCGTCAACAGCGTCCGGAGCCGGGGTGTCCTCGGCGTCGGCGTCGTCATCGGCGGCGTCGGGGAGCGCACCGACCGCGTAGGCCAGGATCGACGTGCCTTCGGGGACGGAGACGGTGCCGAGGTCGAGAGCCGCCTCGGACTCACCGGCGGCAGCGACACCGACGCCCTCGACGTCAGCGACGCCGGTTGCGACGAATGCGGTTGCACCGTTGGTCACGCCCTCGAGGCCCGTGGCCTCGGTCGGGAGGATGTCGACGGCACCGAAGGCGGCCGTGTGGAACACCTGGATGCCCTCACCCTCGTCGGTCACGTTGCCCTCGACGGTCGCCGTGATGCCGGCGTCCGCGTCGAGGTGGGCGACGATCGAGTAGCTCATGCCGGCTTCGACCGTCACATCGACCGGGCCGATGACGGCGTCGTCGAGGTCACCATCGGCAGGCGCGACCGCGATCGAGTAGGTGTCCGCCGGGAGGTCGAGGACGGCGATGTCGGTGAAGTTGATGCCGAGCACCTCGTCGGGGCCGGGCTCGCCGTTGACCCACACGTTGACCTCGACGTCGGGCACGCCGTGGACGACGACGACCTGCGCCGTGTCCTCAGCCGCCGGGACATCGATGGTCTGCGTGAGTACCTGGAGTGAACCGAGGTGCGCGTCGGCCATCGCGGCCGAAGCCGGGATGACCGCCAGAGCAGCTGCAGCAAGCGCTGCGGTGAGCGTCTTCTTCATGGGTGTTGCCTCCGCGTGCGTAAGGGTGCGGGGTCGTCGAACTTCGTGCGACGCACGGAATCGGATGTCGAACTCCCGGCGCCCAAACCCTGCCCATGACGTCACCGAAGCGCTCGGAACGACCGTTTGCGGGTGGTTCACGTCCGGATGGTCACCCGAGCCACCCCGCCGCCCCCACCCCTGCACGTGCAAAGAGCGCTCGCGAGATGCGCGAGCTGCTCGCCACACCGGTCAGGCGTTCGCGTCAACCCTGGGCGAGGGTGCCGAGATAGAGCTCGATGACCTTGGGGTCGGTGAGCAGGTCCTGGCCGACGCCGGTGTAGGCGTTGCGCCCCTGGTCGAGCACGTAGCCGCGGTGGCAGATCTGCAGACACCGCCGCGCGTTCTGCTCGACCATCACGATCGACACCCCGGCGGCGTTGATGTCCCGCACCCGCAGGAAGGCCTCGTCCTGCAGGGCCGGAGAGAGTCCGGCCGACGGCTCGTCGAGCAGCAGCACACTGGGCTCCATCATCAGCGCACGGCCCATCGCGACCATCTGTCGTTCCCCACCGGACAGCCCGCCGGCGCGCTGTCGTCGCCGGTCGGCCAGCAGTGGCAGCAGCTCGGCGACCTCGGCGAACCGACGCTTGAAGTGTTTCGGCGTGAGGTAGAGCCCCATTTCGAGGTTCTCCTCGATGGTGAGGCTCGGGAAGATGTTGCGGGTCTGGGGGACGTAGCCGACGCCCTTGGCGACCAGCTTGTTGGCCGGGAGGTTGCTGATGTCCTCGCCCCGCAGGGTCACGCTGCCGCCGCGGACCTCCACGAGCCCGAACAACGCCTTGACCAACGTCGACTTCCCGGCTCCGTTCGGGCCGATGATGCCGACGAATTCCCCCTCGTCGAGCGTGAGGTTGCAGCCGGTGAGGATGTCGATGCCGGGCAGATACCCGGCGGTGACGTCGCTGGCCTCGAGCAGATGCTGGCTCATGCCCCACCTCGGGTGTCGTCGCCGGCCGCCGGATCCGCCGGATCGGTGTCCGCATCGAGTTTGAGGTCCTCGCGCCCCTCGTCGGCCGACGGGGGTGCCTCGGCGACGATGGTGTCGCCGGCGACCGCCTGCGCGCGCGGCGTCGGGGTGAACCGGCTCTCGTCGCCGTGCCCCTTGCCGATGTAGGCGTCGATGACCTCCTCGTTCGCTGCGACGGCCTCAGGAGGCCCCTCCGCGATGATCTTGCCCTGGGCCATCACCACGACCCAGTCGCTGATGTCCATGACCACGTCCATGTCGTGCTCGACGAACAGCACCGTCATGCCGTGGCTGGGCAGGTCCTTGACGTGGCCCAGCAGCGACTGGGTCAGCGCCGGATTGACCCCCGCCATCGGCTCATCGAGCATCACCATGCTCGGCTGGACCATCAGCGCGCGTGCCATCTCCAACAGCTTGCGTTGGCCGCCGGACAACTCGCCACCGAGCTCGTTGCGCATGTGGTCCATCTTGAAGCGGACGAGCAGTTCCTCCGCCCGTGCCTCGATCTCGCGCTCCTGCTCCCGCCACAGCGGACCGAACAGCGAGCTGAGCATCCGTTCGCCCCGCTGCTCGGTCGCGCCGAGCTTCATGTTCTCCATGACCGACAGCCGGGTGAGGGCCTTGGTCAGCTGGAAGGTGCGCACCATGCCGTGACGCGCGACCTTGTGGGCGGCCAGGCTGGCGAGATCGTGGCCGTCGAAGCTCCACGAACCGGTGTTGGGCCGGTCGAAGCCGGTCATCAGGTTGAAGAAGGTGGTCTTGCCGGCACCGTTGGGCCCGATCAGCGATGTTATCGCCCCGCGTTGCAGCTCGAGGTGGTCGACGTCGACGGCGGTGAGCCCGCCGAACGACCGCCTGACGTGATCGACCACCAGGATCGGGTCGGGCTTGGCGACACCGGGCTCGGCCGGAACATCGGCGAGTGCCAGCGCCCCGGCGGTGGGGGTGGAGGACGTCGGATCAGCCATCGAGCACCATCTCCCGCTTGTTGCCGAGCAGCCCCTGCGGCCGGAACGCCATCAACAGCATCAGCAGCAGCCCGACGAAGGCCAGTCGTGTGGGTCCGACGGTGCCGCTGGGCATCACGCCGGTGTCGAGCAGGAGCCGTTCCACGCTGGCGATGAGGAACCAGAACAACACGGAGCCCACGACCGGACCCCACACGGTGGCCGCGCCACCCATGATCAGGACCGCATAGGCGTAGAACGTCAGTTGCGGCAGGAACTGGTCCGGGGAGATGGCGGCCTGGGCGATGGCCAGCATCATGCCGGCCAGCCCACCGAGCATCCCACCGAGCACCAGTGACTGCATCTTGTAGGCGAACACGTTCTTGCCCAGCGCCCGGGCGGCGTCCTCGTCCTCGCGGATGGAGCGCAGCACCCGGCCCCAGGGGCTGCGCATCAGCGCCCAGATCAACAGCACCACGAGCGCGACGATCGCCCAGCCGACGATCGTGGCCCACAACCGCGTGTGGGTGAAGCTCAACCACCCGAAGTTGTAGCGACCCGAGGGGATCGGATTCAGCGCGTTCCAGGTCTGGGTGTACCCGCTGCCGCCGACCTGCGAGGGGATACCGAACGGCCCGCCGGTGAACCCCGTCGCGGGCGAGGATCGGAACACGAAGCGCAGGATCTCCGCCGCCGCGATCGTCGAGATGGCGAGGTAGTCGGCGCGCAGTCGCAACGTCGGTGCACCGAGCAGCAACGCCAGCACGATGGAGGCGGCGAAGCCCGCGAGCACCCCGACGAACAGCGACTGCTCGTAGATCGACACGGTGATCGCGAGCCCGTACGCGCCGACCAGCATGAAGCCGACCTGCCCGAAGTTGAGCAGTCCGGTGTAGCCGTAGTGGACGTTGAGTCCGATGGCGGCCAGGGCGAAGACGATCGCGGTGGGTCCGATGGCGGAGTTGAGGCCCGTGCTGAGCACGGAGATGAGCAGATCCATCAGCCGACCCTCTCTGCTCGGCCGAGCAGGCCCTGTGGTCTGACCAGCAGGATGATGATCAGGATGAACAGGGCCCACACGAACTTCAGTTCCGTGGAGAAGAAGACCGTCGACAACTCGGTGACGAGCCCGACCACGATCGCGCCGAACATGGCCCCGTAGGCCGTGCCCAGCCCACCGAGGATGACCGCGGCGAACATCAGCAGCAGCAGGCGGAAGCCCAGCAGATAGTTGACGTTCTCCACCAGGCCGTTCAACACACCGCCGAAGCCGGCGAGTCCGCCGCCGAGGACCCAGACGAACAGCACGACCCGCTGCACGTCGATGCCCGACGACTCGGCGAGGTCACGGTTGTCCGACACCGCCCGCATGGCCTTGCCGATGCGGGTGCGCTGCAGCATGGTGGCCACCGCGATGAGCGTGGCCGCGGACAGCAGGCTCACGATCAGGTCCCGGGGGGTGATGCTCAGCGGGCCGAGGTCGAGCCGCTGCTGGACGGTGTAGTCGAAGTAGGGCCGGCTGCTCCCGCCGAACAGGATCTGGATGACGTTGCGCAGCAGGAGCGCCAGACCGATGGTGATGACCAGCATCTGGATGAGCCCGGTCCGTCGCTTGCGCAGCGGACGCCACAGGCCGAGTTCGATGCTCGCGCCGAGCCCGGCGGACAGGGCCACGGCGATGACGGTCGCGATGATGAGCTGCAGGCCCAGCCCCGTGCCGGCGGGCGCGTTGAGGAACCAGGCCGCCACCGCCCCGAAGGTCACCATGTCGCCATGGGCGAAGTTGACCAGGCCCGTCGTACCGAAGATCAGCGACAGGCCGATCGCGGCGATCGCGATGATGAGCCCGAACTGCAGGCCGCTGAACGCGGCGGTGACCAGCCGGGTGGCCAGGCCGGTGACTTCACCCGCCTCACCGATGGCATAGAGCAGCGTGCGTTGCTGGCCGGGGTTGATCGACACCTCGAGCACGTCGCGCTCGGGGTCGCGCAGGTCGACGCCCTCCGGCAGTGTGTCCTGGTCGAGGCTGACGACGTAATCGCCGGGACCGGGCAGGTCGACCGCCCACGTGCCGTCGTCAGCGGTGGTCGCCTCGCCGATCAGCTCGCCGTCAGGCGTGGTGGCCGTGATCTGTGCGCCGGCGATCGGGTCGCCATCGCCGTCGTTGAGCGTGCCTCGGACCTGTTCGCCGCCGTCCTGGGCGAGCACGAGATCACCGGTCGTCGGGCTCGGGGCCGGAGTCGGTGCGGCGATGGCGGCCGTGGCCGTCAGCATGACGGTGACGACCGCGGCCACGGCGACGGCCGCGAGGGATCTGGCGCAGGTCTGGAACCCGTTGGCCACCGCTACTCCTTGTCTGTCGATCGTGTCTGCCGATCGTGTCGGCCGATCTGAGGACCCACCTGTCCGCGGCCGGGAGTCTAGGCAGCCCGCCGCCGATCCGGTCACTTCGTCCGCCACGGCCGGGCCGAGCGCTACTGCGGGGCCGAGGCGAGCCCGCGCCCCACCGTCGCGCACGATGGGCGCGCGCCGCTGACCGCGGGGTGCCGCCGCTGCCGCTCCGGGGCCGTGTCCGGCGGTAAGGTCCGGGGCTGGTCGCCCGCTCGGGCGAGCCGCTCGACCCACCGGGGACCCCATGACCATCGATGCGGAGATCGTCGCCATCCTCGCGGTCGTGGCCCTGGGCCTGATCGCGGTCCTGGCCGTGATCGTCACGATCCTGGCCCTGCGGCTACGCCTGGTCCGGCGTACCCAGCGGCGGGTGTTCGGGCGGGGGGAGCTGGACCTGGTCAGCCTGCTGGAGCAGCACGGCCGGGAGATCCGCGAACTGTGGGACGCGGACCAGGGAAATCGGACGTCCCTCGCCGCGCTCGCCGAGCGACAGCGGGATGCGGTCGCGCGCATCGCCGTGCTGCGCTACGACGCCTTCGACGACATGGGCGGTGCGCTGTCCTTCTCCGCCGCGCTGCTCGACGAGCGTGGGAACGGGATGGTCATCTCCGCCATCAACGGCCGGTCCGAGACCCGCTCGTACGCCAAGATGATCACGGGTGGGACCAGCGAGGTCGACCTCACCGGTGAGGAGGCCGAAGCCGTCGAGGCGGCCATCGAGGGCCGCACCGCGACGACGGTCCCACCGACCCGGCGTCGGCGCCGGAGGGCATCGTGACGGCGGCCGACGCACCGGGCGCGGCGCGCCCGGCTCCCCGCGCGGCGTTCCTCGGCCCAGCCGGCACGTTCACGGAGACGGCGGCCCGACTGATCACCGGCGCGGATGACGACACGACGCTGGCACCCTGTGGGGACGTGGCCGAGGTCGTCCGGGCCGTCGAGGACGGCCACGCCGAGCGTGGGGTGGTCCCGATCGAGAACACGCTGGAGGGGTCGGTCACCGCCACGCTCGACGCGCTGGCGTTCGACACCGATCTGCTCATCCAGGGCGAGCTCGAGCTGCCGATCAACCTGGTGGTCGCGGGGCCGCGGGGCACCGAGTTGCACAGCGCCGTGTCCATCCGGTCGCACCCGATCGCGATGTCGTCCGCGCGGCGCTGGTTGACCAGCACGCTGGCTGGCGTGGAGCGCTTCGCGAGCGCCTCCACCGCGCGGGCGGCCGAGGAGGTCGCCGCGGCCGGACCGGGTCACCTCGCGATCGTCAACCCGCTCGCGGCGGAGCGCTACGACCTCGACATCCTGGCCCGTGACATCGCCGACCGCGCCTCGAACACCACCCGGTTCGTGGTGATCGGGCGATCCATCCCCGCCCCGACCGGCTGGGACAAGACCTCCGTGGTCGTGTTCATCGACGCGAACCGGCCCGGTGCGCTGCTCAAACTGCTCGAGATCTTCGCCGAGCGGGACCTGAACCTGACCAAGATCGAGTCACGCCCGACCAAGGCCGAGCTCGGGGAGTACTGCTTCTTCCTCGACGTGGAGGGGCACCTCGCCGACGAGCGGGTGGGGGATGCGCTCGCCGCCGCCAAGCGGACCCATCGGGAGGTCAAGGTGCTCGGCTCCTACCGGCGTTCGGGGGCCCGTCGGACCGACGAGGCCGCCCGGATCCAGGCCGACGACACCGCGTACCGTGAGGCGGCGATGTGGCTCAGCCGGTGGCGTGACCGGATCGACGCCCCCACCGCCGGCTGAACCGCCGGAACTTCAGGAGTGCTGCATGATCGATGCCCGTCTGTTGCGCGACGACGCCGATGCGACCGCCGCTGCGCTCGGGCGCCGCGGCGTCAGTCGGGCCGAGCTCGACGAGCTCAGCGCCCTCGACGACGACCGTCGCGCCCTGATCGCCCGGGTCGATCAGGCCCGCGCGGAACAGGGGTCCGCGTCGAAGGCCATCGGGCAGGCCGCACCTGAGGACCGGGGGGCGATGATCCAGGCGGCGCAGGAACTCAAGGACACCGTGGCGCGGCTCGAGGCTGAGCTCGCGGAGGTCCAGGTGACCCACGCCCGACGGTTCGCCGCCGTACCCAACCTGCCGCATCCGGACGCGCCCGACGGCGTCGAGGGGGACGGGGTGGTGCGGGGCACCATCGGCCCCGACCGGCCGAGCTTCGACTTCGAGCCGAGGGACCACGTGGCGCTGCTCGAGGCGGCCGACGCCATCGACCTCGGCCGGGCGGCGAAGGTGTCCGGTTCCCGGTTCGCCTATCTCAAGGGTCAGGGGGCGCTGCTCGAGTTCGCGCTGGTGCGCTACGCCATCGACGTGGCCATGCGCCACGGCCACGTTCCGGTGATCCCGCCGGTGCTGGTGCGCGAGGAGGCGATGTACGCCACCGGGTTCTTTCCGACCGACGAGCAGCAGATCTTCGCGACCCGCGACGACGACCTCTACCTCGTGGGCACCTCCGAGGTCCCGCTGGCCGCGCTGCACATGGACGAGCTGTTCGACGCCGACGAACTCCCGAAGCGCTACGTCGGCTACTCGCCGTGTTTCCGGCGGGAGGCCGGCGCGCACGGCAAGGACACCCGGGGGATCCTGCGCGTGCACCAGTTCGAGAAGGTCGAGATGTTCTCGTTCGTCTCGCCCGACGATTCCGACGCCGAGCACGAGCGCATCCTGTCGATCGAGCAGGAGATCTTCGCCGGGCTGGAGATCCACGCCCAGGTGGTCGACATCCCGGTCGGCGACCTCGGCGCATCGGCAGCGCGCAAGTTCGATCTCGAGGCGTGGCTGCCCGGACAGGATGCCTACCGCGAGGTGACGTCGTGCTCGAACACGACCGACTACCAGGCCCGGCGGCTCAAGGCGCGGATGCGGGTGGACGGTGGCGACAACGTGCTGGTCCACACACTCAACGGCACGGCGCTGGCCGTGCAGCGTGCGATGATCGCGCTCGTCGAACAGCACCAGCGGGCGGACGGAACGGTCGTCGTGCCCACGGCGCTGCAGCCCCACCTCGGCACCGAGGTGCTGTTCGCCTCCTGAGTCGCCGCCAGCGACGTCCTGGCCCGGTGCCGCGTCGGCGTCGACGTCAGGGATCTTCGGCAAACGAGCTCGCACGGTAGGTTGCGGTGCACTTGGAGGGTTGGCAGAGCGGACGAATGCACCGGTCTTGAAAACCGGCGTGCCCCTCGCGGGTACCGAGGGTTCGAATCCCTCACCCTCCGCTCGTCGTCGTGCCCGCCCCCGCGGTGGCGGCCCGGCCACCGGTTCGATCGGTGTCGGCGGGGCCGACAGGCAGGAACGTCGCCGCCGGGGCGACCAACGACGGACGAGGGCCCGACACGGTGACTGTGCAGGACGACGCCCGCCGGCAGCTCGGTTCGCTCCGTGCCCGCTTCCAGCCGTTGCTGCTACCCGCCGCCGCGTTGGTCGTGCTGCCGGCCGCGGTCGTGGGGGGCTCCCCGTGGTGGCTGCTGGTCCTGCTCGGGTTGGCGATCGCCTTCGGCGGTGGACTGGCGGTGCTCGCGCGCCGCGGGCGCTTCGCGCCCGGTCAGCGGGAACGGCTCGCGCTGGTCATGACGGTGATGGCGTTGACCGGGTTCGCGCTGGTGCTGTTCACGGTCGGCGGTGAGCGGCCGCAGGACTTTCTCGTCGTCGCCGCGGCGCTGCTGTGCGCGATGGCATCGTCGTCCCGGGCGCTGCTGCGCACGACCCTGAGTCTGGTCGTGTTCGCCACGATGGCGCTGGCCATGCTGCGGGCGTCGATCCCGGTACTCGACGTCGTCTTCGGACTTGCCGTGCTGGCCATCACCGCGGCGCTCGCGCTGGCGATGGCCTCGAACCTCCGGGCCGCCCGTCGTCGCGCGTTGCAGTCCTATGGCGACGCGCGTGACCGGGCGGAACTGCTCGACACGCTGCGGGGACTGGTCTCGACCTCGCTGACCGAGGCCGCCGAGATCTGTCTCGCGGCGCTGCGGGGCATGGGCGTCGACGCCGCCGCACTCCACCGCATCGAACTCGGCGAACTGCGGGTCGTGCACATGGACGGCTTCGGGAGCCTGACGACACCACCGCCCCGTGGCAAGGGCCTGGCGTGGCGCGCGATCGACTGGGACCGCACGGTGGTCAGCGACGACTACCGACGTGACGCACCGGAGGTCCGCGACCGCGCGCACGTCCACAGCACGATCGCGGTGCCGCTGCGCGAGGACGCCGTGCCGACGGGCTCGGTCGTGGCGGCGTGGTTCCGCCCCCACACCCCCACCCGTCGCGAGATCGACCTGGTCGAGACCCTGGCGGCGCACCTCGGTGGGATCGCGGCGGCGGAGGACCGTCTGGCCCGCCAGCAGGAGCTGCTGCAGCGGCTCGGGATGCTCGATCGGATGCGCCGTCAGTTGCTGAACGCCATGTCCGAGGAACTGCGTGAGCCACTCACCGGACTGCGACGCGCGGTCCAGGAACTCGACGCCGGAACGAGCGGACGTCCGCTACGCGCCGACCGGCGGGATGCCCTGCTCGAGGAGGTCACGGAGCAGACCGCGCGGCTGCGCCAGCTCGTCGACACCGTGCTCGACTTCTCCCGTTCACAGGGGGATCGACCGGATCCCGGTGTCGTGCCGGTGGCGATCGGGGACGTCCTACGGGGACTGCCGACGCCGTCGGCCGCCGAGGGTGGACGCCGCCCGGACATCGATCCCGGCGTGATCGTGGTCGTGGATCCCTACCTGCTGCGCTCGGGGCTCGACCTGCTGATCAACGCCGGGCGACTCGCCACGGGCACCGACCGTGAGCTGCGCGTGGAGGTCGAGCTGCGCGAGGAGACCGTCGGCCTGGGCCTGTCGGGGATCGGGACGGTGCCCGAGCTGGTCCGGTCGTTGGCCCGCCAGCTGTTGGCGACCGCCGGGGCCCGGCTGGTCCAGGAGGACGGACGGGCCACGGTGGTCGTGCCGCGGGTACCGCGGGCGGAACGCCCGGTGGACGCATCGACCGCTCGGCGGGGGCTGCGGGTGCGCACGTCCCCGGGGGAGCGGCCATGAGCGCACCAGCGAGTCGCGGCAGCGACACGACGGCCCCGGGCCGGCCCACGCGGCGGACGGTCGGCGACGAGCCGCGTCGGGATCAGCAGGGCTGGCGGGCCCTGACCGATCCCCGCTTCCGGGTCGGCATCGTTGGGCTCGCCGCCGTCGCGTTCGCCTACCAGGAGCTGGGTGTCGAGCGGCCCTGGTACGTCTCGGTGGTCGGTGCGGTCTTCACCGCCCTGGCCGTGGGCATCGCGTGGCTGGCCCGCCGGCGGTCCGACAACACCATCGAGGTCCACTGGTTCAGTCCGTCGGTGTTCCGCCTGGCGATCGTGGGGTTGGCGTTCGGCATGCCCGCACTGGTCCGGTGGGTCCCCGAGTTGGACCTGCTGCTGTATGCGCCGCTGGCGGCGACCATGCTGGTGGCGGTGCAGTTCACCGGCCCGTGGCGGTACCGGTCCGTGTTGGCCGCGGTGGTCATCGCGGGCTGGGCCACCGGCCTGTGGTTGGACGGGCTGCGTGAGCCGGAGACCTGGGTCCTGCAGATCGGCGGACTCGGGCTGGTGTACGCCGCCACCTTCCGACTCGCCCACACGCTGTCGGACAACGCGTTGACGGCCGATCGGCTGCGCACGACCGCGGAGCTACGGGCGCGTCTGGTGACCTCGATGCTGCGGACGAACACCCTGCAACCCGAGCAGGTGCTTCGGGCGACCGTCGACGGCCTGCTCGAGGCCGGCTTCGATGCCGCGTCCATCCGCCGCCTGGATCGCGAGCGCGAGGTGGCGGTCCTGGTCGAGGGCGTGGCGCGCTACGAGGTCGACCTGATCATCGATCTGCCCTTCGCGGGATCGGTCGTCCCCGACATCATCGCCTCCGGGGAACCGCTGGTCGTGCAGGACGCGCCGGCCGATCCCCGGACCCACAACGCCGACCATCCCTATGCCGCGGCCGTGTTCCTGCCGCTGTTCGCCGATGGGCGGGTGGACGTCATCGTCGGTGCCCTGCACCGGACGCGCCGCCTGACGGCCGACGAGCTGACGGCGGCGGAGCTGTTGGCCGAGCAGGCCGACCAGGCGCTCCAGCGGGCCCGGGCCTACGAGTCCGACGAACGCACCGTGGGTCAACTGCGCGTCGTCGATCAGCGCATCCAGGACTTCGTGTCCACGCTGTCCCACGAGTTGCGGACGCCGTTGACGGTCATCCACGGGCTCGGTCAGACCCTCACCAGCCGCTGGGACGAGCTCGAGGCACCCCGTCGCGGCGATCTGCTACGGCGCATCGATGCCAACGCGGAGCGCCTGTCCACGATGATGCGTTCGCTGCTCGACACCTCGGCGGTGGAGTCGGGTGAGCTGCGGGTGCGTCCCGACGAGGTGTCGCTGCGCGGTCTGGTGGGCTCGGTGGTGCACCGGTCCGCCAGTGTCACCTCGATGCATCCGGTGCGTGTGGACATCGCGTCGGATCTGCGGGTGGTCGTCGACCCGGCCCTGTTCGCCCATGTGATCGAGAACCTGCTCGGCAACGTCGAGAAGCACACCCCGGACGGGACGGCCGTGACCGTCTCGGCCCAGCGTCAGCCGGTCGACGAGGCGGCGGACGGACAGCCGGTGCACCGCGTCCGGCTGTCCGTGAGCGACACCGGACCCGGCATCGCCGAGCAGGACCTACCGCATGTCCTCGACCGGTTCTATCGCGGGGGGCATCCTGACACCCGGGCGACGTCCGGGCTCGGCCTCGGCCTCGCACTGGCCCAGGACATCGTGGACGCCCACGGCGGGGTGCTGCTCGTCCACAGCGCCGCCGGGGTCGGGACGACGTTCAGCTTCGACGTCGAGGCGGTCCCGCCGGATCGGTGATCGGTCGGATCACCTGGGTGGCCTCGTCCTCGACCGGTTCACCGGGTTCGCCCGGCTCGATCGGTTCGCCGAGCAGTTCGGCGGTCGTCTCCGGGGCGCGGCCCGCGGCCGCGGCCCGGCCGGGGTCGTCACGGATCGACGGCCACGTCCGGGCGAGCTGTGCATTGAGTTCGGCCCCGAGGAGTACCGCGAAGCCCGTGACCCACAGCCACAGCAGCGCCACGATCGGACCGGCGAGGGGTCCGTAGGCCGAGGAGCCCTCGCCGATCGTCGCGCCGTACAACCGCAGTCCGCCACTGCCGAGCAGCCAGACACCGGTGGCGAGTACGGCTCCTGGCCACGAACCCCGCCACCGCGTCCGCCCGGGAACCCCGATCTGATAGAGCACGGCCAGCGCGAGCGTCCCTCCGACGACGACGACGGGCCAGTAGGCGGTCGTCCAGATCGAGGCCACCAGGCTGATGTCCGTGCCGAGCCCGTCGCTCAACCAGCCCGCGAGGGTCTCCCCGAATCCCGGTCCGGCGATCAGAAGCGGGGCGAGCACCACGCCGATGAGCAGGGCCACGACCGTGACCCCGAAGCCCAGCAGCCGGGCCTTCCAGCCGGGGCGGTCGTCGGCACGGCCCGCCACCACCGCGATGGTCTCGAGCACCACCTTCACGGCACGCGAGGCGGTCCACAGCGCGGCGATGAAGGCGAACGAGATGACCTGGGCACTGGCGAACTCGAACAGATCCTCCAGGATGCCGACGGCGGCCTCGATGGTGCCCGGGGTGAGCGCCACGGAGGCGACGTCGCGGACCTGGGCGATGATCTGGTTCTGCACGGTCTCGTCGGTACCGACCACGAGGCTGATCGCGGCGACGGCGGCCAGCACGAGTGCGGGCAGCGACAGCAGCACCCAGAAGGCGATCTCCGCGGCCAGGCCCGGGAGTCGGTCCGCGATGGCTGCGTCACCCGTGCGGATCGCGGCCGCGACGGGCCGCCGCAGACGCCGTGGCGTCCGTCGGATCACGGCGACGGAGAGGGGATGCACGCCACGCATCGTACGGGTCGCAGGTCCAACTCGGCGGCTGCTACGCTTCCGCCGCCGCGCCGGGTACGTCCCGGTCCGGGCGCCAGGAGGCTTCGCCTAGTCTGGTCTATGGCGCGGGATTGCTAATCCCG
>CAYTLZ010000014.1:0-34743 GCA_964438785.1 uncultured Actinomycetota bacterium
GCTAGCCGTCCGCCGCACGCCCGGATGGGCGCGGGCGGGCGATCCGGGCCCATCCCGCGTCCCACCCGACCACCGCCGCCGACGCGCGACGATCCGGTTTCGCCCGATCGGTGAGCGCCCACCAGCGCATCCGTGGGCGACAGCGCACACGCGACGAGGTTCCCGGCGCACCGATGCGGCTCACGGCGTGAGGGCCCGGGCGCGAGGGCCCACACCCGGCGGGGCCGTCGAGGCCGGCTCGATCGTGGCGTCGGTCGGTGGCCGGCTGCTCAGGCCAGACCGGGTTCGGGCCGCTCCGGGTCGAGCGCGATGTCGTGTGCGCGGACCGGCACGCGCGGCAGGGCACAGCCGGTCGCGTTGCGGATCGCGGCGACGACCGCCGGGGTGGAGGAGATCGTCGGCGGCTCGCCGACGCCCTTCGCGCCGAACGGCGCCCCCGGCTCGGGCTGTTCGATCACCTCGGCGACGACGGTCGGCATGTCGAGTGCGGTGGGGATGAGGTAGTCGGTGAACGACGGGTTCTTGACCAGCCCGTCGACGACCAGGATCTCCTCCATCACCGCCAGCCCGACACCCTGGGCGATCCCGCCCTCGAGCTGGCCGATGACCGCCCGCGGATTGAGCACGCGGCCGACGTCCTGGGCGGTCGCGACCTGCAGCACCCGGATGAGGCCGAGCTCCGGATCGACGTCCACCGTCGCGCGGTGCGCCGCGAAGGCGAACGACACGTGCGCGTCACCCTGACCGTTCTCGTCGAGCGGCATGGTGGGGGCATGGTGGTGCTCCTCGGTCGCACTGAGCGCCCCGTCACGCAGCAGGTCGACCAGCGGCACGTCGGCACCGGTGGCCGGATCGACCACCCGGCCCGGTTCGAGCTCCAGCGGCTCGTTCGGGACCCCGAGCCGGGCCCGCGCACGGTCGAGCAGCTGGACCCGCACGGCGTCGCAGGCGAGTTGCACGGCCCCACCCGACATCCACGTCTGCCGCGACGCCGAGGTGGAGCCCGCCGAGCCGACGCCGGTGTCGGCGGCGTGCAGCACGACCTGCTCGACCCCGAGCGCGGACCGGGTGATCTGCTGCGCCAGGGTCACGAAGCCCTGGCCCACCTCGGCGCAGGCACTGTGGACGGTGGCGAGCGGTTCGTCGTTCGCGCCGAGTTCGAGCCGCACCGCGGCGGTGGAGTAGTCGTCGAACCCCTCCGAGAACATCAGGTTCTTGATGCTGACGGCGAACCCGGTGCCACGCCGGACGTCGCGCCGTTCGCTGGTCAGGCCCGCACCACCGGGCAGGGCGATGGCCGGTTCGTCCTCGGTCGGCTCGGGCGGGAGCGGGTGGGCCGCACAGGCCTCGATGACCTCCTTGACGGGTGCGGTGCCGGTGATGCGCTGACCGGTGATGATGGCGTCGCCGGGCTTGAGCGCGTTGCGCAGCCGGAACTCGACCGGGTCCATGCCGATGGCGGCCGCCGCCCTGTCCATCTGGCTCTCGTGGGCGAAGCAGACCTGCACGACCCCGAACCCGCGCATCGCACCGCAGGGTGGGTTGTTGGTGCGGACCACCCGACCGTCGATGACCGCTGCCTCGACGCGGTAGGGACCGGCCGCGAAGCACACGGCATTGGCGATGACGGCGTTCGACGACGACGCGTACGCCCCGCCGTCGAGCAGCAGCTCCGCCTCCACCTTGACCAGCGTGCCGTCGCGGTTGACGTGGTGGCGGTAGTGCATGCGGGCGGGGTGGCGGTGCACGTGCCCGAGGAAGCTCTCCTCACGCGAGTACAGCATCTTGACCGGGCGACCGGTGGTGAGTGCGAGCAGGCTGACGTGGACCTGCAGACTGACGTCCTCGCGGGCACCGAACGCGCCGCCGACCCCGGCGAGCGTCATGTGGACCTGATCGGCCGGTAGGGCCAGGCAGGCCGCGACCTGGTCGCGGTCGACGTGCAGCCACTGGGTCGACATGAACAGCTCGACGCCGCCGTCGTCGGTCGGCAGGGCCAGGCCGGACTCCGGGCCGAGGAAGGCCTGGTCCTGCATCCCGACCTCGTAGGAACCCTCGACGACCACGTCCGCGGTGGCGTCCACGTTCCCGTGCCGGAGCGGCAGGTGGCGGAAGACGTTGCCGTCCGGGTGGATCGGCTCGGCGGTCATCGCCTCGGCCGCGTCGACGAGCAGCGGCAGTTCCTCGTAGACCACGTCGATGGCCCTGACCGCCCGCAACGCGATCTCCGGGTGTTCGGCGGCGACGATGGCGACCGCCTCGCCCTGGTAGCGCACGACCTCGCTCGCGAGCACCGGCTGATCGGCGTGTTCGAGCCCGAAGGTGGCCTTGCCGGGGACGTCACGGGCGAGCAGGACCGCCGCGACCCCGGGGATCGCCGCGGCCCGGGAGGTGTCGATGGAGACGATCCGGGCATGGGCGTGCGGGCTGCGCAGCGTGCGACCCCACAGCATGTGCCGGTCGTGCAGGTCGGAGGAGAACGCGAACGCCCCGGTGACCTTCGGGGTGCCGTCGGGACGGTCGGCGGACGTGCCGAGTCCGTCGCGGACCGGACCCGAGGAGTGGGTGGTGGTCGTGGTCGGCGGCGCGGTGGTCGACGCGCTCGGCGCGGTCCGGGCCGTCATGCGCCACCCCCCGCGACGCCGTCCGCGCGTCGCGAGGCGGCGACGTCCGACACGGCCTGCAGGATGCGGCCGTAGCCGGTGCAGCGGCACAGGTTGCCGCTGATCGCCTCCCGTACCTCGAGTTCGCTCGGCGCGGGGTCGTGATCGAGCAGGTCGTGGACCGACACGATCAGACCCGGAATGCAGAAGCCGCACTGCACCGCACCGGCATCGAGGAAGGCCTGCTGCACGTCGGTCAGCTCCCCGTCGGGGGCGAGCCCCTCGACCGTGCGCACGTCCGCGTCGACCGCGTCGGCGGCCAGCACGCAGCAACTGTTGACCAGCACCCCGTCCATCATCACCGAGCACGAGCCGCACTCGCCCTGCTCGCAGGCGTTCTTCGCGCCGGGCAGGCCGAGCCGCTCACGCAGGACGTAGAGCAGGCTCTCACCGATCCAGGCGTCCGTCACCTCCCGGTCGCGGTCGTTGATCCGCAGGGCGTAGGTCTCGGTCAGTTCGGTCTCACTCATGGCAGGCAACCTCACTCGTGCACACAGGACTCACACGCAGGACGCACATGTCGAACACGGACGCAGCTCGCAGACGCTCGGGACTCATGCGCTCAGGCACCGGCGCAGCGCCCGGCTGGCGAGCACACCGATGGCGTGACGGCGGTAGTCGGCGCTGCTGCGGTGGTCGTCGATCGGTCGAGCCGCCGCCGCGCAGTCGCGGCCGAATGCGGCGATCGCCTCGTCGTCGGCCACCAGGGCATCCCAGTCGATCGCCGCGCTGACCGTCGCCTCGGCCTCCGGGGCCCGCATCGCGGTCGGCCCGACCGAACCCATGCCGATCCGCACCCGGCGGGCATCGGTGTCGACGACCACCGCGACGCAGGCGACGGAGATGACCATGGCGTTGCGGGGCCCGAGCTTCGCGGTGTGCTGCGGCCCACGGATGCGTGGCACATGCGCCGCGACGATCAGCTCGTCGTCGGCCCGGTCGGTGCGCTTCGGCCCGGTCAGGAACGCGCCGAGCGGCACCCGGCGTCGTCCGCGGACCGAGGCGAGCTCCACCTCGGCGTCCATCGCCAGCAGCCAGGGCAGCGCGTCGCCCGCGGGACTGGCCGTGCCGAGGTTGCCGCCGATCGTGCCGGCGTTGCGGATCTGGGGCGAACCGACCGTGCGTGAGGCCATCGCGAGGCCCGGGGCGTCGGCGGCGAGGGCGTCCTCGACCCCGCGGTAGGTGACCATCGCACCCAGCGTGATCCCGTCGTCATCGACCGCGTGGGCGCGCAGCTCCTCGATGCGGCGCAGTGCCAGGACGTGCTCGGGCCGACGGTGATCGAAGCTGATCTCGACCAGGGCGTCGGTACCGCCGGCCAGGACGTCGGCGTCCGGCGTCGCGGCGAGGAACGCCAGTGCGTCCTCGAGCTCGCGGGGACGGGCGATGGGCACGCGGGCCTCCTTGGGCACTCGGACTCGGGGACGCGGGAACTCGAACCTGGAAACGCCGACCCGGACCTACTGATCGGGTCGCCGGAAGCTACCGCCCGGATGTATCCCGACGGTTACGCGGGATCCGGGCCCGGCGAGCGGTGGATCCGAACGCCGAGCCGCACGGTTGTCTGACAACTCGATCGGAGTGTGGAAGGCTGCCCGGGACCCGTCAAGCCCCACGTCGAACAGGACCACCCATGGCCCCGACCGACGACCACGTCGATGCACCGGCCCAGCTGCTCATCGAGCACGCCGACGTCCTCACGGACGTGACACCGACCGGACTCGAGGTGCTGCGCGACCGGACCATCGTCTGCCGCGAGGGGGCGATCGCGGCGATCACACCGAGCGACGAGGTGGGCCACCTCGATGCGGTGGAGCGCATCGACGCAACCGGCCGGTTGGCGGTGCCCGGGCTGATCAACACCCACACCCACGCGCCGATGGTGCTGCTGCGCGGCGTCGCGGAGGACGTGACCATCGAGTCGTGGTTCAACGACCTGATCTGGCCGATGGAGTCCAACCTGACCCCGGCACTGGTCCGGCTCGGCGCGCAGCTGGCGTGTGCCGAGATGATCGCCGCGGGCGTGACCACCTTCGCGGACCACTACTTCGCGATGGACGAGGTCGCCGACGTCGTGGTCGCCTGCGGGCTACGGGCCGATCTCGGCAGCGCCTTCTTCTCCACCGACGGAGCCGACGGGCTGGCGCGCTCACTGGATTTCGCACTCCGCCGCCGCGGGGACGGTGACGGGCGGGTCACGACCAGCCTCGCCCCCCATGCGACCTACACCGTCACCGACGACGACCTGACGGCGGCCGCCGAGCAGGCCCGCGTGCACGGGCTGCGACTGCACCTCCACGCGGCCGAGTCCCGCGACCAGACCGACGCCAGCCTGGCCGCGCACGGCGTCACCCCGATCGAGGTACTGCGCCGGACCGGGGTGCTCGACGCCGGGGTGCTGATCGCGCATGGCACCGGCATCGTCGACCAGGATCTCGCCACCCTGGCCGCGCACGCCGACCGAATCGGCGTGGCCAGCTCACCCAAGGGCTACCTCAAGGCGGCCTGGTCGACCACGCCGATCCGGGCACTGACCGAGGCGGGCGTCCCGGTCGGGCTCGCCACCGACGGAGCCGCGATCCACAACACGCTGGACGTGTGGGAGAGTCTGCGGCTGACCGCCCTGATCCAGAAGGACCACGAACACGACCCCACCTGGATGACCCGGTTCCGGGCGCTGCACCACGCGACCGAACAGAGCGCCGCGGTGCTCGACCGTCGCGGCGAGCTCGGACGACTCGCGGTCGGGGCCCGGGCCGATGTGGCGCTCGTCGATCTCGGCGGCGCGCACGTCCGGCCGCTGCACGACGTGGCCGCGGCACTCGTGCACAGCGTGCGGGCGAGCGACGTACGGACCACGATCGTCGACGGCCGCGTGCTGTTCCACGACGGACGCCACACCACCATCGACCTGCCGGCACTGCTCGACGAGGTCGACCACGAGGTGGCGGCGCTCACCGACGTCAGCCATGGTCGTCGCATCCAGACCTACGACGCTTGAGCGAGCAGGACACCACCGTGCCCACCCGAGATCCCGACCACCCGACCGTCGCCGGTGACGCCCGCCGGTCCCTGGTCGACCACGCCCGCGCGCTGGTCGACGAGCGGCTCATCGTGGGCACCGCCGGCAACCTCAGCGTCGCCGTGGACGACGGGCTGCTCGTCACGCCATCGAGCCTGCCCTACCACGAGGCCACCGCCGACGACATGGTGCTGCTCGGTGCCGACGGCAGCCGCTTGGCCGGCCAGCGGGTCCCGACCTCCGAGTGGCAACTGCACCTCGCCGTCCACGCGGCCCACGGCCCCAGGGCGATCGTGCACACCCACGCACCGTGCACCACCGCGGTCTCCACGCTGGTCACCGAGCTGCCGGCCATCCACTACTACGTGGAACTGCTCGGCGGCCCACCACGCGTCGCCCCCTATGCCACGTTCGGGACGGCCGAACTCGCCGCCAACGTCAACGAGGCGCTGACCTCGCGGAGCGCGGTGATCATGGCCAACCACGGTGCCGTGACGACGGGTGCGACGCTGCAGGAGGCCGCCGACCGGGCCCGCACGCTCGAGTGGCTGTGCGAGATCTACCTGCGGGCCAGCGCGGCGGGAACACCGCAGCTGCTCACCCGCGCGCAACTCGACGACGTCGACCGGCGTCTGGAGCAACTGCGCCGCGACCTGTCGGCGTGACCGACCCTGACGTGACCGACCCTGACCCGACCGACCCTGACCCGACCGGAGGCCACACCGTGTCCGAGCCGAGCACCGACGACCGTCCGACCGGGATCCTCGGGGTCCGCCCGGCAGAGGTCACCGAGCACTGCCTGGTGGTCGGGGACCCGAACCGTGTGGACGACGTGGCGGCCCTCATGACCGACGTGCGCGAGATCGGCCGGAGCCGCGAGTACGTCACCGTCGTCGGGGTGCACGCCGGCGTCGAGGTGACGGTCGCCTCGCACGGGGTGGGTGCCGGCGGTGCCGCGGTCTGCTTCGAGGCACTCGCGCGGGCCGGGGTCCGGCGCTTCGTGCGGGCCGGGACGTGCGGCGGCCTGCAGCACGACGTCGTCGACGGCGACCTGGTCGTCGGAACGGCCGCCGTGCGCGACGACGGCCTGACGGACCGACTCCTGCCCCTGGCCTGGCCGGCCGCAGCCGATCCAGCACTGACCCTGGAACTCGCCCGGCTCGCGGCGGCGAGTGAGCTGAACAGCCACGTCGGCGTCATCCACACGGCCGCCAACTTCTTCCCGAGCCCGCTGCCCGACATGCCGGGCTGGCCGGTGTTCGCCGCAGCCGGTGCCAAGGCCATCGAGATGGAATACGCCGCGCTGCTCGTGATCGCCAGCCTCCACGGGGCGGCGGCCGGTGGGATCTTCGCGACCGACGGCAACCTGCTGGCCAACGCGGCCGACATGGCCGACTACGACCCCGACCGCGACGTCGTCCGGCGGGCCAAGGAGGCCATGCTGGGCATCGCGCTCGACGCCCTGGTGTCCGACGCGGGGTGAGGCCCGGTCACCAGGTCGGGCGAGCCCGCACACCACCGTCGACGACCAGCTCCGCGCCGGTGATCCAACCGGCACGCGGTGAGGCCAGGAACACGCATGCCTCCCCGACGTCGCGCGGCTGCCCGAGCCGACCCAACGGCGCGGCGGCCCGGTAGCGCGCGACCCCGTCCGGCCAGTCCGCGGCGAGCCCCGGACGGTCGATCAGGCCGGGCGACACGGTGTTGACCCGCAGGCCGAGCCGCCCGAACTCCTGGGCCGCCGCTCGTGTGTACATGCGCAGGGCGGCCTTCGAGGTGGCGTAGACCCCGTGCATCGGCGCGGGCTCGTGCCCCTCGATCGAGGCGATGTTCACCACCACACCACCGGGCTCTGCACCACCGGGCTCCACACCACCAGCGTCCTCGCCGCCCAGCGCAGCGCGGTGTGCGGCGAAGGCCCGGGTGAGGCGGTGCACGGCCTCCACGTTGACCGCCATCATCGAGCGCCACTCGTCATCGGTGACCCCGGCCAGAGCGGCCAACGGCTGCAGACCGGCGTTGTTGATCAGCACGTCCAGCCGGCCGAACGCGTCCACGGCCGCCCCGATGATGCGGTCGGGGGCATCCACGTCGGTGAGATCGACCTGCACCGTGACCTGCTCCACCGCCGCCGACACCGGCTCGGGCGGTCGGGTCCGGTAGGGCAGGACCAGGCGGGCGCCGGCGTCCGCGAACGCGGCGGCGATCCCCCGACCGAGACCGCCGGTCGCGCCCGTGATCGCGACGACCGCGCCGGTGAGTTCGCCCACGACGTCGCCTCCTCGATGCTGCCGACCGTCCATGCCGATCGCCGGGTGCCACCCTAGGCCCGGGGTGCACCGGGTCGGGCCAGCAGGCGCTGCTAGCGTCGCGCGCCTGCCCGTCGCGAGGAGCGTCGATGTCCCGTGGTCCCGCCCCCATCGGTGGCTCGCACGGTGCCGGCGGCGACACGGGGACGGTGGTGCGCAGCCTGTCGGAGCGGACGGCCGACGATCTGCGTCGGCGGCTGCGGGACGGCGAATGGGAACCGGGGACGAAACTGCCCGGTGAACATGCGCTCGCCAAGGCCTACGACGTCTCGCGCGCCACGATCCGCACGGCCCTGCAGGCGCTCGAGAGCGAAGGGCTGACCACCACCCGCCACGGGGCCGGGACCTTCGCGACCGGGGCACCGCCCGAGATCCACGCGGATCTGCGCCACCTCGATTCCATGACCGCCACGATCGAACGTTCCGGCGGGGTCCCAGCGATGACTTACCGCAGCCGCGAGGTCCACGGTGCCGACGACGTGGAGGCCGAACGACTCCGGATCGACGTGGGCGACGAGGTGCTGCGCACCGAGCGGGCACTGACCGCCGACGGCCAGCCCGTCGCGTTCTCCTACGACGTGCTGCCGATCGCGGCGTTCGGACCCGACTTCGACCCGACCACGGTGCAGGGGTCGCTCTACCGGCTGCTCGCCGGTGCCGGCATCGACGTCGCCTGGGCCGTGTCGTCCGTGCACGCGGCCACCGGTACCGACATCGGCTGGGGCCGGCGTCCGACCGATGCGCTCTACATCCTGCTCGACCAGGTGCACCGGTCCATCGAGGACCGACCGATCGCGTGGTCGCGGACCTACTACCTCGAGGGTCGGTTCCAGTTCTCGTTGATCCGCACCCGCTGACCGCGACGTGGTTGACCCGGTCGGGACGCCACCAGTAGGTTGAGTTGTCAGACAACTCGTGGGTGGCCGGTGCGGACCGGTCGATGCCGGCGCGCCGACACCCGGTCGGGCACCGGCGGACCGCAGATCAGGGCCGTGGCGTGCGACGAACCATCGACTGGGTTGACGGTGCGGTCGAGTTGATCGACCAGACCCTGCTGCCTCAGCAGGAACGGATCCTGCGCATCGTCGACGTGCCGACGCTGGTCGATGCGATCGCCCGACTCGCGGTCCGGGGGGCCCCGGCGCTCGGGGTCGCCGGCGCCTACGGCGTCGCGCTGGCCATGCACCACCACGACCCGTCGACCGACCGCGCCGCGTTCGACGACGCCGTGGCCGCGATCCGCGACGCGCGACCCACGGCCGTCAACCTGGCCCGTGGCGTCGGACTCGCCCACGCGGCGGTCGCCGACGGGTTCGAGGCCGTGCTCGCCGCGGCGCACGACCTGCGCGACGACGAGGTGGCGGCGTCGTGGTCGATGGGGATGCGTGGCGCCGACCTCGTCGCCGAACTCGCGACGCTGCCCGGCCGGGCGATGACCATCTGCAACACCGGCGGCCTGGCCTGCGTGGAGCGGGGCACGGCGCTGGCCGTCATCCAGGAACTGCACGAACGCGGTCAGCTCATCGAGGCACTACCGCTCGAGACCCGCCCGCTGCTGCAGGGCGGCCGGCTGACGACCTGGGAGCTGGCCCGCATGGGTGCGCCGCACCGGCTGCTGGTCGACAGTGCGGCCGCGGCCGTGCTGGCCGGTGGCGGTGCGGACGTCGTGCTGGTCGGGGCCGACCGCATCACCCGGGACGGGTCGGCGGCCAACAAGATCGGCACCCTGGCCCTCGCGCTCGCCGCGCGACACGCCGGGGTCCCCTTCCTGGTCGTCGCACCCGAGTCCACCGTCGACTTGGACACGGCCACGGGAGCCGAGATCACCATCGAGGACCGCGGTCCCGACGAGGTCGTCGCCGTGCGGGGCACGCCCGTCGCCACGCCCGACACGCCCGCGCTGAACCCCGCGTTCGACGTCACCCCGGCGGCCCTGGTCACGGCGATCGTCACCGACCGTCGGGTGATCCGGCTCGATCGGGGTGAACGGCTCGACACCGTCGCGCCCGGGGCGCGGTTGGAGCCGGCCCTGGATCGCAACGGCTGACCGCGACCACCGGGCGTCGGACCGCCGACGCCCCACGCACGCGGGGTCCGGCATTCACG
The DNA here is from genome assembly GCA_964438785.1 of uncultured Actinomycetota bacterium. Classification (GTDB taxonomy): domain Bacteria; phylum Actinomycetota; class Nitriliruptoria; order Nitriliruptorales; family Nitriliruptoraceae; genus PWLR01. Next base: position 10,101 of record CAYTLZ010000014.1, read on the forward strand.
GGGGATCCGGCGGACCGAACCCCGCGGCGCGGAGCACCTCCGCCGAGCGCGCCGCCACCTCGACGATGGCGTCCCGGGCCTGCGGGTGACTCGCCGCCAGCGCGCGCGGATCCGCCAGCTCGAACCCGGCCTGGTCGTAGGGGGGAGCCATCGTGGTCCCCATCAGACTCATCGTCCCGGTCGAGATCGCCGCCATCCACACGCCGGCCTCGACGACCACCTGCGGGCGTTGGCCGGCCACGAGGTCCGGGCCCAGGATGTGCTCGTGGGCCGCGCCGTCGGGGGTGAGCAACAGCAGCCGGACGGGATCACCGAGGTAGTGGTGCCACACCTCGACCCCCGGCAGGCGGTGCCACGCGGAGGCGTCGTCGGCTGCGAGCAGGAAGTAGATGACCGTGCCGTGGGCGTCGCCCCAGGTCCGACGGTAGGCCCCACCCTCGTGGTGCAGCGGCTCGAGCCCGAGCAGGTCGGTGACCGTCGCGGGCGTCAGCTCGGCCATCAGGCGTGCGCGATGCGGCGGGCGCGCTCCGTGACCTCCGCCGTCGCCCGCACCACGTCGACGGTCACGACCGCGCCACCCTCGACCACCCGTCGACCCTGGACCCACACGTCGTGGACGAGGTCCGGCGACCCGCTCCACACCAGATGGGTGAGCAGATCCCCGGGCTCCACCACGGGACCGAGCCCGTCGATGGCGACGTGCTGCAGATCGGCGCGCCGACCCACCTCGATCGCCCCGACGTCGTCGCGCCCGAGCGCCCGGGCTGCCTCCGAGGTGACCATCGCCAGCGCGTCCTCGGGCCCCATGACGGCGGCGTCCCGTTCCCGCAGCCGAGCCAGGTGGATGGCGGCGCGCATCTCGGCGAACAGATCCAGCCGGTCGTGCGACGCCGGACCGTCCGTCGCGATCCCGACCGCCACACCCGCCCGGCGCAGCTCGGTGACCGGGGCCAGACCGGATGCATGCTTGCCGTTGGAGCACGGGCAGTGCGCCACCGCGGTGCCGTGCGCGGCGAACACCGCGATGTCGTCGGTGTCCAACCACACCCCGTGGGCCGCGAGCACCCGGGCCTCGAGCACCCCGAGATGCTCCAACCACCGCGGCACGCTCATCCCGTGCTCGGCGCGGATCGCGTCGCCCTCGTGTTCGCCCTCGGCGACGTGCAGGTGCAGCAGCAGATCCTCGGCGGCGGCGAGGCGACCGGCCTCGCGCAGGGGCACCTCGGGCACGGAGTAGGCCGCATGCGGACCGATCACGCCGTCGACGAGTTCGTCATCACGGTTCGCGGCCGCGAACGCGACGATTCGCTCGAGCTGCTGCTCCCAGCTCCCGATCGTCGCCTTGAGCTCCTCGCTCACCAGCAGCGGCGGCGCGATCATGGTGCGCAGACCGACCTCGCGTGCCGCGTCGGCCATCGCGTCGGGGGCGAAGTACATCTCCACCGACGTCGTGATGCCGCCGGCGAGCAGTTGGGCACCGCCGAGCCGCATGCCCCAACCGATGTCCTCGGGCGTCAGTCGGGCCTCGCGCGGCCACATGACCTCGGTCAGCCAGCGATCCACGGGCAGCCCCTCGCCGGCACCGCGCAGCAGGACCATCGGGGTGTGCGCATGGGTGTCGACGAAGCCGGGCAGCAGCACGCCGGGCAGGTCCACCACCTCGGTGGTGTCGGCCGGCGGGCCGAGCTCGTCGGGTGTCCCGACCGCGGCCACGCGGCCGTCGGCGATCTCCACGGACCCGGGTGTCAGCCAGCGTCGCGCGGTGTCCTGGGTGAGCACATGGGCGGCGTTGAGACGTTGGACGGTCACGGGCGGGGTCCTTCGCAGGTCGTCGAGCGACACCCCGACACGGAGGCGCGCCCGGGTGCGGGGAGTTTCATCCCGATGTAACACGCCGCCCTTGACCTCGACGGGCGACCGTCTCTACCGTGCCAGACGGAGGGTTGTCAGACAACTATCGCCCTCGTTCCCGCCAGGTCCGCCTGCGCGCCGCACCCCGAGGCCGGCCCTCGTCCCCGTTGACCGAGGCCGGTGACGAGCCCGATGTCCGAGGAGTCAAGATGAGGAAGTTCGCGAGCTATCTCGCGCCGGCGGTCGCCCTGGCCCTGGTGCTCGCCGCCTGCGGTGCCGACGACACGGCGGACGGACCGGAACCCGGCGACGACCCCGTCGAGGACCTCGACGAGGACCTCGACGCGTCGGGTGACGACGGCGTCGACGCGGAGCCGAGCGGCGACTTCGCCGGCGAGACCGTGACGATGTGGTTCAACGGCACGCCCGACTCGCACGGCGCGGTGCTCGAGGACATCCTGCCGGCGTTCGAGGAGGAGACCGGCATCACGGTCGACTACGAGATCACCAACTGGGACACCTACCAGCAGGAGATCGCCACGGCGGCCGCCGGTGGCACCCTGCCCGACATCATCTTCGGCTTCTCCAACCTCGTCGGTGGTTTCGCCGAACGGGGCATCCTCGCCGACCACGGCGAGTTCTTCAACGAGGCCGACTTCGTCCCGGCGACCGTCGACCTGACCACCTACGACGGCACCTGGTCGATGATCCCGATGTGGTTCGGTGCCAGTGCGCTCAGCTACCGCGCGGACCTCATCGAGGAGGCCGGGTTCGACCCGGACACCGAGCCCGCGGACTGGGACGAACTGCTCGAGTGGGCGCAGGGTGCGACCACCGACGACCAGCTCGGCTTCTACTCGTCGTCGTTCGGGTTCAACAAGACGGGCTTCTTCTTCTCGCTGCTCGAAGCCAACGGTGCCACGCAGTTCAGCGCCGACGGTTCCGAGGTGGCCTTCAACTCGCCCGAGGGTGTCGAGGCGGCCGCGTTCTTCCAGGAGCTGTCGCAGTGCTGTGACCAGCTCGGTGCCATCGAGGCCGACAACATCGGGCTCGGCCAGGGCCAGACCGCGATGGTCTACAACAACTTCGCGTTCCGCGACTGGGCGGAGGAGTTCCCCGACCTGTACTCCGCGGAGATCGGGCGACTGATCCGCGTGCCGTCGGGTCCGTCCGGCGACGGCGAGGCCTCCACGTTGAACCTCGGCGCGAACGTCATCGGGGTCACCTCGCAGGCGAACAACCCGGCGGCCGCCGCCGAGGTCATCAGGTACTTCGTGCTCGACGAGGAGAACATCGTCCGGTTCGCCGGCCTGAGTGGTCAGATCCCCGCGTCGAACGTCTCGGACGACAACCCCTACTTCGACACCAACCCGTTCATCGGTCGCTACCGGGAACTGGCGGTCGAGGCCGGTCGTTCCGAGCCGGTCCACCCGAACTTCGGGGAGTACGACTCGATCATGCAGTCCTACATCGAGGAGCTGCTGACCGGCAGCGATCCGCAGGACGTGATGGACCGTGCGGCCGACGAGGTCCAGTCCGAGATCATCGATCGGTCCGGGGTGCCCTTCACCACCTTCGACTGATCACCCGAGTCACCAGGTGCGGGCGCCCGCGGGCGCCCGCACCTGTTCGATGCGACGCTTCGCGACGCCTTGTTCCGACGAAGGGACCGCTCACGTGCTGGGACTCCAACGGGCACCTGCGTCCAAGCCGCCGCGCGGCGACTGGGTCACCCCCGGTGAAGCCCGTTGGGGCCTGTACCTGACCCTTCCGGTGATGCTGCTGTTCCTGGTGCTGAAGGTCGCGCCGGTCGTCTACGCCGGCTACCTGAGCTTCACGGAGTACTCGCTGCTCCAGCCGCCCGAGTTCACCGGCTTCGACAACTACGTCCGGCTCATGAGCGACGCCCGGGCACTGACCTCGTTCCGGGTGACCATCATCTACACGCTCGGCACGGTGATCCCGGCCACGGCGCTGTCACTGGGCATCGCGGTCATGCTCGACAAGAAGCTGCAGGGCATGTCGATCTTCCGGACCGTGTTCTACATGCCGCAGGTCGCCTCCTGGGTCGCCATCGGTGTGGCGTGGCTGTACCTGATGAACCCGGCGTTCGGTCCCCTGAACTACCTGCTGACGCAGTTCGGTCTCCCACGGCAACCGCTGCTCAACTCCCCGACCCAGGCGCTGCCGGCCCTGATCGGCATCGGGATCTGGCGCCAACTCGGCTACTCGACGGTCATCTTCCTGGCCGGGCTGCAGGGCATCCCCACCCACCTCAAGGAAGCCGCCATCATGGACGGGGCGTCGGCGTTCCGACGCTTCCGCGAGGTGACGTTCCCGCTGCTGTTGCCCACGACGATGTTCGTGTTCGTCACGGGGATGATCTTCAACCTGCAGGTGTTCGACCAGGTGGTGGTCCTCACCGGCGGTGGACCGGGCCGCTCGACCTACACCACGGTGCTGTTCATCTTCGACCAGGCGTTCATCTCGTTCTCCATGGGCTATGCCGCCGCGGTCGCCGTGATCCTGTTCCTGATGATCATGGTGCTGTCGGTCGGCGTCCTGTGGTGGAGCGGCCAGCTCCGCCCGGGCAAGCGGTGAGGGGGATCCGATGAGCGCGGTCGACGACGACTTCACCACCAATCCGGGTGTCCGCCGGGCACGGCGCGGCCTGCTGTACGTCACGCTGATCGGTCTGGGTGCCGTGGTGCTGGCACCGTTCATGATCATCGTGACCGTGTCGCTGTCGACCCCGGGCGAGGTCTTCCAGTGGCCGCCGGTGCTGATCCCCGACGCCCCGCAATGGAGCAACTTCGCGCGCGTGTTCGAGGTGACCAACTTCGGGCGCTACCTGGTCAACTCGTTCATCATCGCGAGCGTGTCGACGATCGCGATCGTGTTCATCGACGGGCTCGCCGGCTATGCGTTCGCCAAGATGCGCTTCCCGGGCCGGACCCCGATGTTCATGCTGATCCTGATCACCCTGATGGTGCCCGTCCACGTCACCATCGTCCCACTGTTCATCATGTTCCGCTCCGTGCCCTTCGCCGGCGGCAACGACGTGTTCGGCTCGGGCGGCAGCGGCATCCTGGACAGCTACCCCGCGCTGATCCTGCCGTTCCTCGCGACCGCGTACGGCACCTACCTGATGCGCGAGTTCATGAAGATGCTGCCCGACAACCTCGTCGAGGCCGCCCGCATGGACGGCGCGCACGAGTTCGCCATCTTCTGGAAGATCTACCTACCCAACGCCAAGCCGGCGCTCGCGGTCATCGCGATGTTCAACTTCACGGCCGTGTGGAACGAGTTCCTGGTCCCGCTCGTCATGACCTCGTCATCGGACATGAAGGTGGTCCAGACCGGTCTGGCGGACTTCGTGGGCCAGGACGGCGTGCAGTGGACGCTGCTGATGGCCGCCGTGTTGATGGCCATCGTGCCGCTGGTCATCATGTTCCTCGTCGGTCAGAAGCACTTCGTCAAGGGCGTCGCACTCAGCGGCGCGAAGGGATAACCATGTCGACCTCGGTGGAGACCCGGGAACTGGTCAAGACCTACGGCACCGACATCCAGGCGGTGCGCGGCGTCGACCTGCGGATCGAGCCGGGTGAGTTGATGGTGCTGGTGGGCCCGTCCGGGTGCGGCAAGACCACCACGCTGCGGATGATCGCCGGCCTGGAACGGGTCACCTCGGGCGAGATCTACGTCGACGACGTCCTGGTCAACCGGGTGCACCCCTCCAAGCGCGGGGTCGCGCTGGTGTTCCAGAACTTCGCGCTGTACCCGCACAAGTCCGCCCGCGAGAACATGTCGTTCCCGCTCGAGTCCGAGGGCGTGGCCCGCGACGAGGTCCGACGCCGGGTCGCCGAGGTCGGCGAGATGCTGGAGCTCACCGAGCACATCGACAAGCGGCCCGGGGAACTCTCCGGTGGTCAGCAGCAGCGCGTGTCGCTCGGTCGCGCCATCGTGCGCAACCCCAAGGTGCTGCTGCTCGACGAGCCGCTGTCCAACCTCGACGCCCGGCTGCGGGTGGTGATGCGTTCCGAGCTGAAGCGCATCCAGCGGGCGGTCGGCTCGACCTCGGTCTACGTGACCCACGACCAGGTCGAGGCCATGACGATGGGCGATCGGATCGTCGTGATGCACGAGGGCCTGATCGCGCAGATCGGCACCCCGCAACAGGTCTACCTCACCCCGGCCAACATCCCGGTCGCCAAGACGATCGGGAGCCCCGCGATGAACCTGCTGCCCGGCGAGGTGCGCACGGATGCCGATGGGGCCCACCTCGTCGCCGACGGCTGGCAGCTGACCATCGACGGTGACGGCGGACGCTCCCTCGCCGGCGCGCTGGAGGCCGGCTCGCCCGAGGGCATCGTGCTGGGCGTCCGACCCGAGGACCTCGATTTCCGCGACCCGTCGATCACCCCGGACGGTGCCGAGACCGACGGTCGGCTCGGCGGGGCCCAGTGCCTGACCGCGGAACCGCTCGGCTCGGAGACGCTCTACAACGTCGACACCGCCGGTCAACGGGTGCAGCTGCTGCGTCGTGACACCCACATCATGCTCGACCCGGACGAACGCACGGAGCTGTTCATCGCCGACGGTGGGCGCGTGCACGTCTTCGACGCCGCCACCGGCGCCCGCATCGCCGGGGTGCAGCGCCACGTCGACGACGGGCGCACGCTGTGGGAGCCGTTCACGACGGCGGACCGTTCGCGTCGTCAGATCCGGGTCGCCAGCGGTGCGGCGGGCCCGACCGGTTCAGAGGCGTGAACCCACCCGTGACGACCCCGGTCCTCATGGACGTCGACACCGGCATCGACGATGCCATCGCGCTGCTGCTCGCCGCGCGATCCCCGGCGATCGACCTGGTCGGTGTCGGCACGGTGCTCGGCAACGTCGACGTCGCCACCGCCACGCGCAACACCCTGCGGGTGCTCGAGGTCGCCGCGGCCGACACGCCGGTCGCCGCCGGCGCGGACCGTCATCTGCTCGAGCCGGATCGTGATGCCCGCTGGGTCCACGGTGACGACGGACTGGGCGACACGGCCCAGCCGGACCCGTCCCGGGCCCCCTCCGGTGAACATGCGGTCGACCAGCTGCTGCGGCTCTCGCACGACCATGCCGGTGCGCTCGTGGTGGTCGCGGTCGGGCCCCTGACCAACCTGGCACTGGCGCTGCGCCGCGACCCGACGCTCACCGGGCGACTCGCCCGGATCGTGGTCATGGGCGGCTCGGCGCAGGCCGGCGGCAACCGGGGCCCATGGGCCGAGGCGAACATCGCCTCCGATCCGGAGGCGGCCGCCATCGTGTTCGCCGCCGACGTGCCGCGCACCATGATCGGCCTGGATGTCACCAGTCGACTCACACTGGACGACGACGACGTCGCCCTGCTGGCCGCGTCCCCGGATCCCGTCGCGGCGTTCGCGGCGCGCATCCTGCCGTTCTACATCGACTTCTACGCCGGTATCCACGGTGAACGCCGGTGCGCGGTCCACGACGCGCTGGCCGTGGCGGTCGTCATCGACCCGACCCTGGTCACCGCGCACCGGCTGCCGGTGACCGTCGAGACCGCGGGGACCCACACCCGGGGCATGACCGTGGTCGACGTCCGACCCCGTCCGGCCACCGACGTGGCGATGACCGACGTCGCGCTCGACGTCGATGTCGCCCGCGCCCGCGACGAGCTGCTCACCCGGCTGCTGGCGGGTACCCGCTGAACGGCCCCGACCTCGTCGTGCGCAGCCGCCGTGTGGTCACCCCCGACGGGGAACGCCCCGCGACGGTCGTCGTCCGTGACGGCCGGATCGCGGCGATCGCGGACCACGACCTCGACCCCGGTGCCGGTGAGGTGGGGGACATCGCCGCATCGGACCACCTCGACGTCGGCGAGCTGGCCCTGCTCCCCGGATTCGTCGACAGCCACGTGCACATCAACGACCCCGGCCGCACGCACTGGGAGGGCTTCGACACCGCCACGCGGGCAGCGGCACTGGCCGGCATCACCACCGTGGTCGACATGCCGCTCAACTCGCTGCCACCGACCGTGGACCCCGACGCGCTGACCACCAAGATCGCCGCCACCGAGGGCCGCCGTCACGTCGACGTGGCCTTCTGGGGCGGCATCGTGCCCGGCAGCGAGGGTCACCTGCCCGCGCTGGCCGCCGCGGGCGTCTGCGGGTTCAAGGTGTTCACCTGCGACTCCGGCGTGCCCGAGTACGGCGGGTTCGCCCCGGAGCAGCTGACCGACGTGCTGGCCCGGGTGGCGCCGACGGGCCTGCCGGTCATCGTCCATGCAGAGGACCCGACGGTGCTGGCCGCCCACCCGATCCCGTCGGACGCCGACCCACGCGCCCATGACAGCTGGCTGGCCTCACGCCCGCCGGAGGCCGAACTGGCCGCCATCCGGGCGCTGATCGACGCCGTGCGCCACACCGGTGCCCGCGCCCACGTCCTGCATCTGTCGGCCGCGGCTGGCGTCGAGCTGCTGCAGGCCGCCCGCGCCGAGGGGCTGCCGCTCACCGTCGAAACCTGCCCGCACTACCTGACGCTGGACGCCGCCACGATCCCGCCCGGCGCGGTCGACCACAAGTGCGCCCCGCCGATCCGTGACGCGGCCAATCGGGACGCGTTGTGGACCGCGCTGCGGGCCGGCGCGATCGACGCGGTCGTCAGCGATCATTCGCCGTCCACCCCGGCGGACAAGCACCTCGACGACGGGGACGTCCTGGCCGCCTGGGGTGGCATCGCCTCGCTCCAGCTCGGACCCCGACTGATCTGGACCGCGGCCCGGGCGCGGGGAGCCGAGCTGACGGATCTGGTGCGCTGGATGGCCTCGGGCCCGGCGCAGCTCGCCGGACTGCCCCACAAGGGGCGTATCGTGGTGGGTGCCGACGCGGATCTGGTCGTGTTCGACCCCGACGCGACCGCCACCGTCGACCGGGCGATGCTCGCCCACCGCCATCCCATCACCCCCTACCACGGCCGCACGCTGCACGGCGCGGTCCGCAGCGTTCACCTCGGTGGCCGCCGGATCGTCACCGACGGTGACCTCGTCGCCGGTGCCACCGGGCGTCTGCAGCGCCACGTGCCGTCGACCTGAGGGTCCCCCACCTGCGAAGGCCGACACCACCGTGACCAGCCCCACCCAGCCACGCGCCCGCGACGCCGCCCACGACCTGGGTGCGCACGAGCCGGCACCGGGTGCCGTCGCGACGTCCAGCGACGCGCTCGCACCCGCCGGTCCGGCGTTCGCCGACCAGAGCCAACCGGGCTTCCGCGCCGCCATGGACCTGGCGGCGCGGCGGCTCGGGGGCATGGTGCTGGCGGCGAACGACGAGTTCTTCGGGCCCAAGGAGGCGCTGCTCGATCCGTCGCCACCGGTCTACGACGTCGACGCCTACTACGACCGTGGCAAGGTCATGGACGGTTGGGAGACCCGCCGGCGCCGCGACGAGGGCGTCGACACGGCCGTCATCCGACTCGGCGTGGCCGGGCTCGTCGAGGCCCTGGTGGTCGACACCACCCACTTCCGCGGCAATGCACCGGCCGCCTGCTTCCTCGAGGGAGCCAGCACCGACGGCGGCGCTCCAGACGGGGACACCGACTGGTTCCCCCTGCTCGACACCACGGCCATCCGGCCGCACGACCGCCAGGTGCTCGACATCGATGCGACCACCCGGGTGACCCATGTGCGCTTCGGCATCGTCCCCGACGGTGGGGTGGCACGCCTGCGCGTGCTCGGCTGCCCGCTGGTCGACCTGCACGCCGCCGCCGATCCGCACGGCCGGCTGGATCTGGCCGCCGCGGTCAACGGCGGTCGAGCGATCGGCTGCTCGGACGAGTTCTTCTCCTCGCCACACAACCTGATCATGGTCGGCGACAGCCGCGACATGGCGGATGGCTGGGAGACCCGCCGGCGACGTGGACCCGGTGAGGACTGGGCGGTGCTCGAGCTCGCCGCCACGGGACGGATCGACCGCCTCGAACTCGACACCACCCACTTCAAGGGCAACCACCCGCACCGCGTGGTCATCGACGGGATCCACGCGCCCGGTGCGTCGCTGTCCACGCTCGATGACGCGGCCTGGACGACGCTCGTCGAACCCGCCCCGACCGAGCCGCACGCCCGCCACCTGTTCACCGTCGACGCCCCGGACCCGGTGTCGCACCTGCGCCTGCGGGTCCAGCCCGACGGCGGCGTGGCCCGCCTGCGCGCCTTCGGCACGATCGACGACGACGGCTGGCGGCGGCACGGGGTCACGATGCTGGACGCGGCCCCGACCACCACGGCGCGGGCGCACCTGCTCGGGTGTTGCGGTTCCGAACGGTTCGTCGACGGCATGCTGGCGCGTCGCCCGTTCGGCTCGCTCGACGGCTTGCTGGCCGCGGCCGACGAGGTCTGGTCCGGGCTCGGGTCGGCCGACCACCTCGAGGCCTTCGCCGCACATCCCCGCATCGGTGAACGGTCCACCTCGGCCGCCTCCCGACGTGAACAGGCCGGCGTCGACGGCACCGACCAGCGGGTGCTCGACGCGCTCGACGACGGCAACCGCACCTACGAGGAGCGGTTCGGGCACGTCTTCCTCATCCGCGCCGCCGGGCGCAGCGCCGAGCAGATGCTGGCGGCGCTCGAGGAACGACTCGGCAACGATCCCGACACCGAACGTCGCATCGCCGCCGAGCAGCAGGGGGAGATCACCCGCCTGCGACTCGAGCACCTGGTGCGCCACGGCGTCCGTCACTGACCACCACGCCATCCCCGATGCCGACCCCGACACCACCACCATGATCCGGGAGCACCCATGAGCCTGTCGACCCACGTCCTGGACACCGCCTCCGGCCGCCCGGCCGCCGAGCTGCGCGTGCGGTGCGAACGCCTCGACGACACCCACGCGACGGCGCTCACCGAGCGGGACACGGATGCCGACGGACGGATCGGCGACCTCGTCAGCCGGGAGGACCTGGTGGTCGGTACCTACCGACTCACGTTCGCGACCGGTGCCTGGGCGGCCGCCAACGGGTCGACCACGTTCTACCCGGAGGTCAGCGTGACCTTCACGGTGACCGCTGACGACGAACACCACCACGTCCCGCTGCTGCTGAGCCCGTATGGCTACAGCACCTACCGCGGGAGCTGACATGGGTGACGACACCACACGGCTGCGGCTCGACGGCCACACGGTCGAGGCGCTGCTGGCCCCCGTCGGTCCCGGCGACGACGAGGCAGCGGCCGGCTGGCCGGGCACACCCACGACCCGCCAGCCGGTCCAGGTCCTCTACGTCCCGGCCGACCGCGTCCATGCCGGGCTGGTGACCGACCTGGGCCGCGAGGCACGACGCCTGCTCGCCACCCACGCACCCGATGCCGCCACGTTCGCCGAGGCGATGGGGATCGGCGACGAGACCCTGGCGGCACGGGTCCGCGACCGTGTCGCCGCCAAACTCGAGCGCGAGCCGGTCGAGGACCTGCGCATCGACGTCGAGGACGGCTACCTCGGTCGGGATGCGGGAACCGAGGCCCGCGAGGTGACGGCCGCGGCGCGGGCGGTGGCGGCGATGGTCCGCGACGGCAGCCGACCGCCGTTCGTGGGGCTGCGGGTCAAGTCGTTCACCGACCGGCTCGCGGCCCGCAGCGTCGCGTCGCTCGACCGGTTCGTCGGCACGCTGGTCGACGAACTCGGCACCGTGCCCGACGGTGTGGTGATCACGTTCCCCAAGATCGTCTCCGTGCGCCACGTGGCCGCGTTCGTCGAGGTGCTGGGGGCCTTGGAGGACGCCCTGGACCTGCCGGCGCGCACGCTGCGGTTCGAGGCCCAGATCGAGACGACCGCGTCGGTGCTGGGTGCGGACGGTCGGGTCGTGCTGCGCGACATCCGGGCAGCCGGGGACGGCCGGCTCGTCGCCGCCCACCTCGGTGTCTACGACCTGACGGCCGGGCTCGGGCTGCCACCCGCCGAGCAGCGCCTCGAGCATCCGGCCTGCGACCACATCCGGCACCTGCTGCAGGTGACCTTCGCGGGGACCGAGGTCCGGCTGTCGGACGGCTCGGTGAACGCGGTGCCCGCCGCCGACACCGCCGCCGAGCACGCGCGCGTCTGGGCGCGGCATGCGGCCACGGTCCGCCACTCGTTGGCCCACGGCTACGTGCAGGGTTGGGACCTGCACGTCAGCCATCTGGTCAGCCGTTACGCGACCGTGTACGCGCACCTGCTCGCCGGCCTCGATGACGTCGAGCGCCGCCTGACCGCCTGGGAGACCGGCGCCGCGGCCGACGGACTGCTCGATGAACCAGCCACGATCCGCCGCCTGACGGCGCAACTGCGCCAGGCGGTGGCGTGCGGTGCACGCGACCCGGCCGCGCTCGATCCGACCGTGGAACGGTTGCTCCACGCCGGGTGAGCGCTTCCGGTCGGCGTCACCGCCGGACGGACGGGTCGCGCTGGCGCATCCGCGTGCGCACCGTGGCGATGACGTCCCCCGAGAGCACCCCGGCCCGGCCGAACAGACGTCCACGCTCCCAGTTCGACAGGCCGAGCTCGGGCGTGCCGAAGGCGTACTGGCCGTCGACCCAACGCGTGAACCCGTCACCGACGAACGGCGCGTCGGCCTGGTCCCAGGCGCGGTCGTGATCGGCCGGGTCCTCGGCGACGACGCTCAGGACGAACCGGGGCGCATGCACGTTGAACAGCCCCAGCCCCTCGTCGAGATCGTCCACGACCACGAGCGCCAACTCCGGACTGTCCTCCCACTCCCATTCGACGCCCAACTGCGCCTCGCTCAAGGTCGTCACCTGGGGCTCCTCGACCACGCCGGTCGCCCGGCTGACACCGACCCGACGCTCGAGACGCTCGGCCGGCAGGTGGCGGCGGTCGCGCTCGAGCACGTGGATCCTGGCGTCGGTGTCCCGGGCCGCGGCGGCCGCATCGATCGCGGCCAGGGCGACGGGCATCAGCTCGTCCACCCGGGCGCGCGGGAGCACCAGCGTGTTGAGGGTGTTGCACACCTTGCGGTCCAGCGACGACTCGATCACCGCGTGCAGGCGGTGCGGATCGGCGGATGCACCGACCAGCATCCATGCGCCCCCGGTGCCATGGGCCGACACCTCGTTGCCGGCCTGCTGCGCGACAGCGCTGAGCTGGCGGACGGCCGCGCCCGAACCCCGGGCCACCGCCAGGCCCAGTCGCGGGTCACTGAACAGCGCGTGACCGGCGGCATGCGACCGTGCATCGACCAGGGCGGCCGCGCCCGCGGGGAGACCCGCCGCCTCGAGCGCCGGATCGAGCGCGTGCTCGACGATCGCCCGGGCGGTCCGCAGCGCATCCGATCCGATCCGGAACACGACGGTGTTGCCGTTGCGCAGCACCCCGCAGGCGTCCGCGAAGACGTTCGGGCGGCCCTCGAACACGAAGGCGACCACACCGAGCCGGTCGGTCACCTGTTCGAGCCGCCAGCCGTCGTGGGTGCGTTCGTCGATCACGCGGCCGCGCGCGGGCGGGACCGACACCCAACCGCGCAGCCCATCGATCATCTGCGTGCGCATGGCGTCGTCGAGCACCAACCTGGTGGTGGAACGGCCCCGGGAGCGGGCATCGTCCACATCCGCGGCGTTGGCCGCCGCGATCTGGGCGAACACCCCGTCGTCCTGCAACCGGTCGGCGAACGCCCGGTAGAAGGCGTCGAGCTGCTGCAGCGTCACGCCACCCATCGCCTCGAAGGCCTCCGTCGCGCGGTCGACGGCGGTGGCGGCCGCCAATCGGTCGGCCGCCGGCAGATGCAGCAGTTCGTCGCCGTCGCCGACGACCAGCAGGGCGTCGCCGGGCGCGAACCGGGCGGCGAGGTCGTCGGTGACCCGCACGACACGGTCCCCACCGATCAGAATCGGCATACCGGGCGTCAGGGAGGTGAGGGGTTCGGTGTCCATGGGCCCAAACTAGTGCTTCAGGGCCGGTGTCGGCCGGCCGACGGGTCCACCACCGGAGCCGTCCACCGGCGACGCTGGCTCGAAAGGGGGGGTGAGACGTTTCCCGCTTGACATTCTTGCCGTATCCTGATTACAGATCTGCGCCCCTCCGGCGCACATCCTCCACCCAATCGGTTGCAGAGCTCCGACCGTGTCGTGAAAGGCCCCGGATCCATGGGTGACGATCGCGCCGTGTTGCGTATCGGGGAGGTGTCGCGCCGTACCGGCGTGGCCGTCCCGACGCTGCGTGCGTGGGAACGTCGCTACGGGTTGCTGGAGCCGGCCCGCACCGATGGTGGCCACCGGTTGTACAGCGAGGACGACGTCGCCCGGGTGCGCAGCATGCAGCGCCTGCTCGATGACGGGTGGTCGGCTGCCGCCGCCGCCCGCGAGGTCCTCCGTGAGCCCGCATCGGTCACGCCCCTGCGCTCGGTCCCGACCGCCGGCAACGCCGCGACGGACCTGATCGAGCGGCTGGAACTGGCGATCGACAACTTCGACGCTCCCGGGGCCGACACGGTCGTCGACGACCTCTTCGCCCGACTCGACATCCCGAGCGCACTCGACGAGGTCCTGCTTCCGGTCCTGCGCAAGGTCGGCGAGGGCTGGCAGGACGATCCGCGGATCATCGCGCGCGAGCACTTCGCGACCAACACGCTGCGCCCGCGACTCCAACGGCTGCTGCGCACCGGTGCCCGGACCGCGTCCCGCACCGTGCTCGCCGCCGCACCGGAGGGCGAGGACCATGATCTCGGGCTGCTCGCCGGGTCCGTGGTGGCCGCCGACGCCGGGTGGCGCGTGCACTACCTCGGCGCCCGGATGCCGACCGCCGCGATCGACCGCAGCGTGGGCGATCTGCGTCCCGACGCCGTCCTGATCGGGGCCATGCACCGCCGGCACGCCGAGGCGTTCCTGCGGGACAATCCGCGTTTCGGCGGCGCGGCCGTGGTGCTCGGTGGGACCGGGTTCATCCCCTACGACGCGGGGCGACTCACCAATGCGGTCGTCCACCAGGGGCTGATCAGCGAACTGTCGAGCACCCTGGAACGGGCCATGGCCGCACGGCGGGTGGGCTGACCCGAGCCGTGCCCCGGCGTCCGCTCAGCGCGAGATCCGGAAGCGGATGCGCACGTGGGTGTGGTACTCGGCGATGGCGTCGCCCTCGACGACCGCCGACGTCTCCAGCACCGTGAAACCCTCGACGTTGCGCAACGTCCGGGTCGCCTCATCGAGTGCTTTGTGGGCCGCGTCACGCCACGACTCCGTCGACACACCGACCAGATCGATCGTCTTGATGACCGCCACCGTCACCCTCCTCGCCGGCGCGGAGCCTACTCGACCCGCCCCCGGCTCAGCGGAGGTACATCGTGAGGGCGAAACCGGTGATCATGCCGACCGCCGCGAGCACCGTCGCAGGCATCCCGAAGCGGCTGCCCTTGACGTGGGCGACGAGCCCGACGGCCATGCCGATCGGCCCCAGGATCGCGGCGAGGCCGGTGATGGCCGCCAGCACACCGAGCACGGCCGCGAGCGCGGCCAGCGGGGTCGCACCGCGCGGCGACGCCTCGATGTCCGCGAATGGGTCGAACCCCGCGTCGTCGGTCGACCGCTCCACCATGACGGGCTCCTGGTCTCGATACGGGGCGACGCGACGGGACGTCGGCACGAGCGGTGCCGCCCCCGCGTCGCTGACGAGGCTACCGCGGACGGCCACTACCGTTCGAGGCGCACGGGACCGGGTGACGGGAGCCAGCACGTGGGCAGATTGAGCATGACCGCGGCGGAGATGGATGCATTCCTCACCGAGGAACGCATCATCCGCATCGCCACCCTCGACGACGACGGCTGGCCCGCGGTCGTGCCCGTGTGGTTCGTCTGGCACGAGGGGGCGTTCTGGGTGTGGAACCTGACCCGCGCCAAGCGCACGGCCCGGCTCGAGGCCGGTACCCGTGCCTCGTTCGTGGTCGACGGCGGTGAGGACTACGTGGAGCTGCGGGGCGTGTCGGGCCGACTCGACTATGCGTTCATCGACGACGACGCGGTCCCGATCGCGGTCCGCTCGGCGTTCTCCCGCAAGTACTTCGGCTCGGACCATCCGCTGGAGCCGGCCGACCACCACCGCTGGATCCGGTTCGAGCCCCAGAGTCCCGCGAGCTGGGACTTCCGCAAGCAGTACGGCTGACCGGCTGTCAGGCTGGGCGCACACCCGCCACGCACACCCGTCACTCACGCCCGGCGGATGCGGATCGGGCCCTTCGCCGTCGACGGGTCGACCACGCGTCCCTTCTGGGTGATCGCCACCTCGCCGCGGTGCACCAGACGCCGGGCGGCACGGCGGGACGGTTCGTTGAGCTCGCGCCAGGCCGCCTCGTCGGCGTCCGGGCCGGCGACCTCCCGGGCCGCCTCGGACGGGCAGATGGTCGCACCCCGCGCGCGCTGGTCCAGCAGCCGGAGGATGGCCTTCTCGAGCGCCCGGTCCACGGGACGGACCTTGCGTCGACGGCACGCGGCCGAGCAGTAACGGACCTCGTCGAAGTCGTCGGCCCAGGCCTTGCGCCAGGTCATCGTGCGCCCGCAGGACTGACACGGCTTGCTCGGCACGCTCATGCGGTCAGCACCCGCAGCGCGGAGCGGGCCGCCTGATGCCCACACATCCCGTGCACCCCGCCACCCGGCGGGGTCGAACTCGAGCACAGCCACACGCCCGGCACCGTCGTGCGGTAGGGGTCCGGTGACAGGCGGGGGCGGGCGACGAGCTGGGTCGGCGTACTGGCTCCACCGGTGATGTCGCCGCCGTGCAGATTGGGGTTGTCGGCCTCGAAGGCGGCGGGCGTGGTGACGTGCCGGGCCACGATCCGTTCGCCGATGCCCGGCGCGAACCGCTCGAGCTGCGCCTCGATGAGTGGTGCGACGTCCTCGACGCAACCGTGGGGGACGTGTGCGTAGGCCCACAGCGGGGTGATGCCGTCGACCTCGCGCGACGGATCCGCGACGTGCGGTTGCGCGGCCAGCACGAACGGTCGCCGGGCGAGCTCGCCACGGGTGGCCTGCAGCTCGGTGGCGGCGATCTCGTCGAAGGTCCCGCCGAGGTGCAGGGTGCCGGCCTGCCGCGCCTCCGGGGCGCTCCAGGGCACCGCGCCCCGGATCGCGAGATCGAGCTTGAAGGCCGCCGGACCGTAACGCCAGCGCTCGGTCCGCCGTCGGGCACGCACGGGCAGGTGATCACCGAGGATGGTCGCGAGCCCGGTCGGTGTCGTATCGAACAGCGCGACCCGGGCGCGGGGCAGATCCCGCATCGAGGTGACCCGGTGGCCGGTCACGACCTCACCCCCGAGATCCTCGAGCAACCCGACCATGGCCTGCCAGATGGATGCGGATCCGCCGACGGCGACGGGCCAGCCGTGGGCGTGGGTCGCCGCGGCGAGCAGCAGACCGACCGAGGTGGTCAGGGGGCGGTCCAGCCGGGTCACGGCATGCGCGGCCATCCCACCGAACAGGGCCGCCCCCCGCTCGGTGGCGAACCCACGGGCCGTGACCGACGCCGGGACGAGCGATGCCAACCCGGCGCGGCCGGTCACGATCGGATGACGTGGGATGCGCACCACCGGGCCGAGCAGGTCCGATGCCAGGGCAGCGAAGTTCCGCCCGGCCGCCCCGATCAGCGCGTCGTAGAAGCGGGCGTCGGGACCGAGCCCGGCGAGCGTGCGCTCGAGGTCGCGGTAGGTCGCCACGGCCGTGCCGTCATCGAGCGGATGGGCACACGCGACCTCGGCATGGGCCCACTGCAGCCCGTAGCGCTCCAGGGGCAGCGTGCGCAGATACGGCGAGGCGATGCCCATCGGGTGGACCGCGGAGCAGTGGTCGTGGCGCAGCCCCGCGACGTCCGGATCGTCGTAGGTCCGGGTCCCACCGCCGGGCTCGTCGGCCGCTTCGAACACCTGGACCCTGAATCCCTGACGCGCCAGCGTGAGCGCGGCCGCCAGACCGTTGGGTCCCGATCCGACGACCACGGCATCCGGGTCCGACAGTCGTCGTGCGGTCATCCTCGTCCTCGGCCTCGGTGACGCGTCTCGCGGACGCCCGACGGTATCGGCGTCAGGACATCGAGGTGGCGTCCGTGAAGGGGCCGCGGTCGACCGCATAGAAGCTCGCCAGCTCCCGACGCCCGGTCACCCCGAGTGCCCGGTACACCGCGGCGAGGTGGTTCTCGACCGTCCGGGCGGAGACCCCGAGCCGTTCGGCGATCGCCGCGCCGCTGCAGCCACGCATCGCATACAGCGCCGCCTCGCGTCGTCGGGGTGTGAGCACGACCCGCTCGACGCGTTCGATGGCCGGGGTGTCGGCCTCCGGACACGCCGAGGCCAGCCCGGAGGCCAACGCCTCGAGCGACGCGAGCGCGTCGTCGTGCGCATGGCGGACCGCCTGCGCCGCCGCCTCGGCCCCGACGAGCCGCCAGCCCGCCTCCACCGCGCGAGCGGCGAGATGGCGCAGCTGCTGCGCGTCACCGTCCGCCACGGCCCGGGCATGGTCACGGACGAGGGCGACCCACGGATGGTCTGCTATGGGCAGGGCCGCGGCGAGCGTGTCGAGCCGCTCGACGACCCCCTCCGTGCAGGCCAGACGGACGGCGAGGTGCCAGGCCTCGAGCGCATCGCCGCGGCGGCCGTCACCGAGCGCTTCGTCGCCGATGCGACGTGCGTGCGCAGCCCCGGCACTGGCCCCCCGCTCACGCGCGAGGATCAACGCCTCGACCAGGCCTCGGCGGGTCGTGACCCGGGCGGCGACGGGCTCGTCGGCGATCCGCTCGAGCAGGATCCCCGCGTGGGTGATCATGCCGGCCATCGCCGCGACCAACGCCTGGCCGACCACGATCCTGGGGCGCAGGCGCAACGGATCCATGTCCCGCACCAGCAGTTCGGCCTCCACGAACCGGATCCGGGCGGCGCGCAGCTCACCGGCGCGCAGATGCAGTCGGGCGTGCACGAACGACCACCAGGCCGCCCGTGGTCCACCCTGTCGCAGGCTGCCGTCGAGATCGGTGCGTGCCGCGACGATGGCAGCCCGCGGCGTCTGCTCCGTGTCCGCCAGCAGGGCGGTGCCACGCACCAGGTCGTCGGCCAACGGCACCAACCGTGTCCGCGCGGCCTCCGCGTCGATCAAGGCCAGCATCGCCTCGTCGGGCGCGACCGGCAGCAGCGAGTCCGCGGCGACCAGCGTGTCGGCGACGGCCACCGCACACCCGCCGTTGACGACCCCGCGCAGCGCCCGGGTCACCTCGACGCCGTCGTCGAGTTCGCCGATGGCGTCGCGCGCGGCGTCCGTGGCACCCGACCAGGCCGCGAGCACCGCCCCGTAGGCGCGCGCCTCGACCTGATCGATGGGATCCTGCAGGGTGACCGCCCGCCGCTCGAGCTGCTCGGTCGCCCGCTCCCAGCGGCCGGCACCGATCGCCTCCGCGGTGGCCTCGGCCATCGTGGCCCACGCCGCCGCGCGTGGCTCGTCCTCGGCGGCCGACGATGCGGCCCGGGCCAGCGCTCCGGCCCGGTCGTCGAATCCACGCTCCGCGGCCGTGACGGCGGCCAGGAGCTGCGCTCGGAATCCTGCTTCGTTCGCCATGGCGCGCTCCGCGAGTTCATCGGCCAACGCATGTTCTCCGCGGCTGTAGGCCCGGACGGCGGCCGCTTCGAAGGCCTGTGCATCCCAACCGCCGACCTCCAGTCGCCACCGGGCGACACGGTCCCCACCGATCGACGGGTCGCCGCACTGGCCGAAGGCGTCGGCCAACGCCCGCAGGTGCCGGCGACGTCGTTCGGCGGTCAACTCGAGACGCACCAGTTCACCGAACACCGGCTCCGCCAGATCGATGGCCGCGTTGCCGCCACGCCCGTAGAGCTGGACCAGCCCCCGCCGGTCCAGCTCACGCACGGCGATGGGATCCAGCACGCGGTTGGCGATCCGGATCGGCAGGCTGCCGCTCAACGCGATCCGCTCGAGGGTCTCCCGGGTCGAGGGGTCGAGCCCGGCGGCCCGCCTGGCCGCTGCCGGCCGCGCCGGCGCGACCGGCAGCGCACCGCGCAACTCCCAGGCGTCGCGACCCTCGACCAGGCTGCCCCGTGCCCGCGCGGTGTCGGCGAGCTCGACGATCGAGGTCGGGTTGCCACCCGAGGCGGCGTGGATCGCGGTCACCACCACCGGATCCACGATCCCGTGGAGCGCCTCGGTGAGCAGTTCCCCCGTCGCCAGTCGACTGAGTGGTGGCACCTGCAGCATCGTCCAACCGGTGGCGTCCCCGTCGGGGACCGCGTCCCTGCTCGCGGCCGCGACGCGACACCACGGCTCACGGGCGAGACGCTCCAGGCGGTCGTGGGCCGCGGGATCGAGTTCATCGAGATCGTCGACCACCACCAGGGTCCCGGCCGCGTCGGTGGGTTCGTGGAGCTCACCGGGGTCACCGTCGACCGGCCCCGTCCGTGGCGGCGTGTGCTCGGAGCCGGGGCCCGCCAGGTGGACCACCCGCTGCTCGGCCCGTTCGGCCAGGGCTTCGAGCAGCCGGGTCTTGCCGACGCCGGCATCCCCGCGCAGCATGATCCGCCCCGAGCCGTGAAGTTGTCGTCCGAGGCGTTCGAGCAGCGCGTCGCGGCCGACCAACCGATGGTCCGCCACCCAGCGGCCCCCCGGCCGCGTGCTCCCCTGGCGTGCGCTCCTGGTCCGATCCATGTTCACCCCGATGTCGTGACGCCCGACCCGTCTCGGTGCGGGCGTCCCCCCGTTGCGTACTCGCGGTGGCCGGTCCATCCCCTTGCGTTGCTCGATCGGCCACGACGGGAATCTGTCACCGACACCTTTCGACGGTCTGTCGACGGTCTTGTGTCCGCCTGATCCCCGACCCGGCCGCCAGCTCACTCACCGCCCGCAACGGCCCGTCAGCTACGGTCCAACGCCCGGCAGGTCACCGTTGAGCGCTCAGCGCGCATAGGATCCGAGGACGTGCGTACCCAGACCGTGAGGGGGTGATCGACCATCGACGACCAGCCGGTGACCCTCGATGCGCGCGTCCCGATCGCCCACAGCGCTGTGCTGCGGCGTCGAACCGACCAGCTGTCGCGCCACCGGTTGGTGACCGTCGTCGCCACCGCCGGCTGGGGCAAGACGAGCACGATCGAACGCCTCTGGCCGACCGGTCGGTGTCGGTGGGTGACCCTGGACGCCGCCGATGCCGACGAGCTGGCGCTGGCCCGACGCCTGCGCGCGATCACGGACACCGACCGGGCGACCGATCCGTCCGGCGACGCCGCGACGGACACCGCCGACCTCGCCGCCAGCCTGGTCTGCGAACTCGACATCGACCCCCGACCCGTCGTGCTCGACGACGGCCACCGGCTGCTCGACGGGTCCGGGCTGGCCCTGCTGCGCCGGATCGCCGACCACCCGGACCGGGTCAGCCAGCTGGTGGTGCTCGCCCGCGACGACCTGCGCGTGGTCGACGACCGTCGCCGGGCCCACGGGGACGTGTTGGAACTCGACGCCCGTGATCTGGCACTCGACCTCGACGCCATCGACGGCATCGTCGCGCACGAGCTCGACCGGGACCGTGCCCTGGCCGCCCGTATCGGTGCGGCCACGGGCGGCTGGCCCGCGGCGATCCAGCTGGTCGTCGACGGTCTCCGTGGCCTCGCCGTCGGCGATCGCCCCGCCGCCGTCGAACGGTTGACAGCCCCCGACGGTCCCGTCGGTCGCTACCTCGACCGGGTGGTCCTCGCGCCGGAGTCCCCGCAGGCCCGACGGACCGTGCTGCTGCTCACGATCGCGCCCGACCTCGAACGGCAGGACATCGCCACCCTGTCGGACCTCGACGTCGACGCCACGCGCGACCAGCTCGACGACCTGCTGGCCCGGGGTCTGATCACCACCGCCGACGCGGACACGGCCCCCGTGCCGCCACCGGCGCTGCGGCGCCTGGCCCGGGTCGAGTTGCTGCGACGACTGGATCCCGACGGCGCGCTGGTGGCACGGACCGTGCGTCTGCTGGCCGATCGGGGGGCACACGCTGCGGCGCTGCGCGTGGCGAGCGAGTCGCTGACCCACGACCCGACGCCCACCGCGAGGTTGCTCGTCGACCATGGTGCGGCGATCCTGCGGGCCGGGGAACTCGACCTGGTGCTCGCGGCGGCCGCGTCGCTGCCGCCCGACCACCGCGACCCGGCCATCGAGGGCGTCCGCGGGGAGGCGCTCGCCTACCAGGGCCACTGGTCCGAGGCGCTGCGCGCGCTCGAGGCGGCGGGGATGCCCGCGACCGGGCCGTTGCGCGCCGACGAGGCCATCCGTCTGGGACTGATCCACTACGTCAGTGGTGACCTCGGTGCCGCCCTCGAGGCCCACGAGCGTGGCCCGGACACACCGGTCGACGCCACCGACCCCGCCCCCGGGGTCGACGATGCCGTCCTGGCGAGTTGGCGCACGACCATGCACTGGCTGCGCGGTGAGCGTGAGCAGACGCAGCGCGCGGCGGCGCGCGCCATGCGGATCGCCGACCGGCTCGGCGACGATCGTGCCGCCGCCTACGCCCACACCGCCGCGGCACTACGCGCCGTGGACGCCGGTGACCGCTACGCGAACGCGGCGCACTACGACCAGGCGATCGCGGCCGCCCGCCGGGCGGGGGACCAGCTGCAGCTCGCGCGCCTGTTGACCAACCTGGGTTCGGCCAACGGCGAGGAGGGCCGCTACGCCGACGCCATCGCGATCACCGAGCAGGCGATCGACCTCGCCGAGGCGCAGGGCTTCCGGATCATCCTCGGAGTGGCCCGTTGCAACCGTTCCAGCTTCCTGCTGCGCACCGGGGCCGTCGACGAGGCGATCGCCGACGCGGAACGCGCCCGCGAGGCCTTCGCGGCGATCGGGTCCCGCACGATCGCCTACGCGCATCACCTGCTCGGTGCGGCCCGCGCGGCCCGCGGCGAGCTCGTCCTGGCCACCCAGGCCTACGACCGGGCCCTGCGCTCCGTGGGGTCGACCGGCGATCAGCAGGCCCTGATCCCGACCCACCTCGGGATGGCCCGGGTGGTCGCGACCACCGACCTGCACCGGGCGACCGAGGCCGCCGAGCGGGCCCTGCAGATCGACGACGGCGGCCTGCAGAGCGGCGAGGCCCACACCACCGCCGCCTGGATCGCGCTCGCCCGGCAGGACCACGACGCCGTGCGCGACCACGCCCGGCAGGCCCGGGCCATGGGCGAACGTCACGGCAACCCGGCCGACGTCGCGGAGGCCGAGACCTGTCTGGCGCTGCTCGACGACGACCCGGTGGCGGCGCTCGACCGGGCGTCGGCGCTGTGGTCGGCGATCGACGCCCCGATCTGGCAGGCCCGGGTCGAGCTCGGACTCGCCCGACGCAGCGACGACCCCCGGGTCCGCAGCCGGATCCCGGCGCTCGAACGCCGCCTGGTCGACCTCGGTTGCAGTCTGGATCGTGGCGGTATCGAACACGTGCTGCTGATCGGTCCTGCGACGACCCACCGCATCGTCGTGCGGACCCTCGGTGGGTTCGTGGTCGAGCTCGACGGCCGGCCGGTGCCGCTGTCCGCGTGGGGATCCCGCAAGGCCCGCGAACTGCTCAAGGTCCTGGCTGCCAGGTCCGGCCGGCGCACGACCCGCGAGGAGCTCGGCCACCTGCTGTGGCCCGACGAGCCCTACGACAAGGTGTCGAACCGGCTGTCGGTCGCACTCAGCATCATCCGGGGTGTGCTCGCGCCCGACGACGGCGACGCGGCCTCGCCGCTGCGTACCGAGGGCAGCGGGATCGCGCTGGACCCGGCCGTGGTCGACGTCGACACCGACAGCTTCGAACGGCTCGCGGACGCGGGGCTGCGCGCCGCCCGCGACGACCCCGGCGAGGCGATCCCGCTGCTGCTCAACGCCGAGGAACGCTACGGCGGTGACCTGCTCGAAGACGAGCCTGACCTCGTCTGGGCGGAGGATCGCCGGGCGCAGTTGCGGGCCACCTACCTCGCCGTCGCACGCATGCTGGCCAGGCTGGTCTCCCGTGACGATCCGGACCTGGCGATGCGGCTGCTGCTGCGGGTGCTCGACCGCGACGGCTACGACGAGCCGGCGCATCTGAACCTGTGCCTGGCGCTGCTGCGGGCCGGACGCCACGGCGAGGCCCGCCGCCGCTACCGCCTCTACGAGGGCCGCATGGCGGAGCTGGACCTGCCCGCGGTGCCGTTCGCGGAGCTGCAGCGCGAGGCACGGGTCGGTGAGCCCGCCACGACCGCCGGTGGGCGTTAGGCCCGCTCGATCCCGCCCGCGGCGATCCGCAGTTCCCCGTCCGCGTCGACGTCGACCCGGATCGTGGAGCCGTCGGGGATCGACCCGGCGAGCATCGCCTTGGCGAGCTGGTCCTCGAGCTGTTTGCGGATCACCCGCTTGACCGGCCGCGCCCCGTAGAGCGGGTCGTAGCCGAGCTCCGCCAGCCGGTCGAGCGCCGCGTCACTCAACTCGATCGTCAGGTCGCGCTCGTCGAGCCGCCGCCGCAACCGGTCGAGCTGGATGTCCACGATCGCGCGCAGCTGGTCCTGCGCCAGGCGGTCGAAGATCACCACCTCGTCGATGCGGTTGAGGAACTCCGGACGGAAGTGGCCGCGCACGTCGGTCATGACCCGTTCGCGCAATGCCTCGGGGGTGAGCGCGGCGTCCAGGATGTGGGTGGAGCCGAGGTTCGAGGTCATGATGATCACGACGTTGCGGAAGTCGACGGTGCGGCCCTGTCCGTCGGTCAGGCGACCGTCGTCGAGCACCTGCAGCAACACGTTGAACACGTCCGTGTGAGCCTTC
>CAYTLZ010000015.1:0-12340 GCA_964438785.1 uncultured Actinomycetota bacterium
CCTCGTGACGGCACGGCGACCAGGTGAGGGTGCGCTGCCCGACCGTTCTGGCTAGAGCGGCAGTCCGACGTAGTTCTCGGCGAGTTGGGCCCGTGCGGCCTCGGACTGCTGCAGGTAGCTCAGTTCCGCCTGCTGGATGCGGCGGTCGAAGCCGTCGTCGAGGTCGGGGAAGCGGTGCAGCACGGTGGTCATCCACCACGAGAAGCGCACGGCCTTCCAGACCCGGTCGAGCGCGGTGGCGGAGTAGGTGTCGAGTCCGGTGCGCGAGCCGTTGGTGTAGCGATCGACCAGTGCGCGGGTCAGGTAGACGACGTCACCGAGCGCGAGGTTGAGGCCCTTCGCGCCCGTCGGCGGCACGATGTGGGCGGCGTCGCCGGCGAGATAGAGCTCGCCGTGGCGCATCGGCTCGGTCACGAAGCTGCGCAACGGCGCGATCGACTTCTCGATGGTCGGCCCGGTGACCAGGTCGCCTCGCGCGTCGGCGGGGAGCCGGCTGGCGAGCTCGTCCCAGAAGCGGTCGTCGGACCAGGCATCGAGGTCGGTGTCGACCGGAGCCTGGATGTAGTACCGACTCAGCATCTCGTGGCGCATGGAGCACAGGGCGAACCCGCGCTCGTGGTTCGCATAGATCAGCTCGTCGCGGACGGGCGGCGTCTCGGACAGCACGCCGAGCCAGCCGAAGGGATAGACCCGCTCGAAGGTGCGCTTGACGTCGTCGGGGATCGCGGCGCGACTGACCCCGTAGGAGCCGTCGCAGCCCGCGATGTGGTCGCAGGCGATCTCGTGGGTGACCCCGTCGAGTGTGTAGGTCACCGATGGCCGGTCCGTGGTGATCCCGTGCAGCGCGACGTCCTCGGCCCCGAACACGATGCTGCCGTCGCGTTCGGCCAGCGCGGCGTACAGGTCGCGCTGGACCTCGGTCTGGCCGAACACCATCACGCTCTTGCCGGTCAGCGCCTTGAAGTCGACGCGCAGCTGCTCGTCGTCGAAGCTCAGGTACGTGCCGTCGTGCACGAAGCCGACGTCGTCCATGCGGCGGCCGAGGCCCGCTTCCTTCAGCGTCTCGATGGTGCCGTGTTCGAGCACCCCCGCGCGGATCCGTTGCAGGACGTAGTCCCGGCTGCGCCGCTCCAGCACGATGGCGTCGATGCCCTCGCGGTGCAGCAGGTGGGACAGCAGGCTGCCTGCGGGGCCACCGCCGATGATGACGACCTGGGTGCGCATGGACGGGAACCTTCGGTGGGCGGTGATCGGACGCGGCGGTCCCCGGTCGGTGCTCAGACCGGTCGGGTCGCCAGGACGCGGTTGAGCTCCTCGGCGGTGCGCAGCAGCGCCGGGACGACCTGGTCGGTGAGTTCCGCCGTCGTCGTCCGCGTGGTGTGGGTGGAGACGTTCATGGCGGCGACGACCTGACCGCGGGCATCGTGCAGCGGTGCGGCCACGGAGCGGACGCCGATCTCGAGCTCCTGATCCAGCAGCGCATAACCCTGCTGTCGGACGCGGTCGAGTTCGCGGCGCAGGTCGTCGAGGTCCGCGACGGTCCGCGGGGTGGGATCGGTTCGGTCGGAGCGGGACCAGCGGTCGGCGAGGTCGTCGTCGTCGAGTCGGCTGAGCAGGACCCGTCCCAGCGAGGTGCGGTAGGCGGGGAAGCGGGTACCGAGCCCGATCGAGATCGTCATGACCCGTTTGCCCGGCACACGGGCGATGTAGACCACGTCGGTGTCGTCGAGCACCCCGACCGACACGGCTTCGTGGACCTCGCCACTGAGCTGTTCGAGGAACGGCAGCGCGAGTGCGCTGACGCCGAACGAGCCGATGAAGGCGTAGCCGAGTTCGAGGACGCGTGGGGTGAGTGAGAAGGCATCCCCACTGCGGCGTGCGTAGCCCAGCGACCCGAGGGTGTGGAGCAGCCGTCGGGCCGTGGCACGGTTGAGCCCGGTGGCGCGGGCGACCTGGGCGACGGTCATCGTCGGGGCGTGCTCACCGAACGCGCGGATGACCTGGAGCCCCCGGGCGAACGACCGGACGGTCTGGGGCGGGGTGTCCGTCGCTGCGGCCGGTGCGCCGTCGATCGTCTCGGCGGGTCCGGATTCGATGGCGGCCTCGTCGCTCGACGGTCGGGCAGGATCGGCATCGGTCCGGGCACCGGATCGATGGCGCAGCGGTGCGCGGGCGTGCGGTGGCGCTTGTCCCGCGGGGCGATCGTCCCGTATGGTCGCGCAACGACCACACGTTCGTCAAGCGAACACCGCCGGGACATCGGCCACGGACATGGGGGCCGGACGTCAGGAGGTCACCATGGCAGACGACGACCGCCACGACCGCGGGATGCGGGTCCGTCGGGAGGTGCTCGGCGACGAGCACGTCGATCGTGCGATGGCTGCGACCTCGCCGTTGGACGAGGCGTTCCAGACCTACATCACGGGAGCCGCGTGGGCGGACGTGTGGGGGCGGGACGGGTTGGATCGGCCGACCCGGAGTCTGGTCACCATCGCGTTGCTCGCCGCACTCGGCCACGAACAGGAACTGACGATGCATCTGCGTGCCGCCCGTCGGACCGGTGCCACGCCCGAGGCGATCGCGGAGGTCCTGCTCCATGTGGCGGTGTACGCCGGCGTCCCCGCGGCGAATCGGGCGTTCGCGGCTCTCCGGCGCGTCGAGTCCGACGAACGGGTACCCGATGACCAGCAGTGAGGACGCGGTGAACGACACGCCGATCACCGGCTACCGGCGACGTGACGCCGGGGCCTTCCCCGACCACCGCCACGCGCCCTACGCCTCGACCGCCCTGCGGGCACCGACCCGGGATGCGATCCCGATCGACCACACGATCGCCGAGGTCACCGGGCCGGGACCGGCACTGGCCGAACTGGCGGCGGACGACCCGGTACGGATGATCGCCGATACGGATCTGACGACCAACGCCGGAACGGGCGGTGAGGCGATCGGTGAACGGATCATTGTCGCCGGGCGGGTCCTCGACGAACACGGCAGTGCGGTTCCCGACGCCGTCATCGAGGTGTGGCAGGCCAACGCGGCCGGTCGCTACCTGCATGCCGGCGACGACCACCCGGCCCCGTTGGATCCGAACTTCCGGGGCGAGGGGCGCTGCATCACCGACGCGGACGGTTCGTACCGCTTCATGACCATCAGGCCCGGTGCCTACCCGTGGCGCAACCACCCCAACGCGTGGCGTCCCGCCCACATCCACTTCTCCGTGTTCGGGCCGGCCTTCGTCAC
This sequence comes from uncultured Actinomycetota bacterium, assembly GCA_964438785.1. GTDB lineage: Bacteria > Actinomycetota > Nitriliruptoria > Nitriliruptorales > Nitriliruptoraceae > PWLR01. The sequence continues at coordinate 3,241 of CAYTLZ010000015.1, forward strand.
CCGGCTGATCACCCAGATGTACTTCCCCGGCGACCCGTTGCACGCACTCGATCCGATCCTCGCGTCGGTGCCGCAGGCGTACTGGCCCCGCATGATCGCGACCTACGACCACGGGCTCACCGAGGCCGAGTGGGCGCTCGGCTACCGCTTCGACATCGTGCTGCGGGGCCCCGAAGCGACGCCGTTCGAACCAACCGGGGCACAGGTGCGGCGATGAGTCTCGCGACCGACGGCGGTCAGACCCCCGCGCAGACGATCGGGCCGTTCTTCCACGACGCGCTGATGCGTGACGGGGTCGACGACCTCGATCCCGGTGGCGATGCCGGCCCGGCGATCGAGATCGTCGGGCGGGTCGTCGACGGTGCCGGTGTACCCGTCACCGATGCGATGATCGAGGTGTGGCAGGCCGACGGGGCCGGGCGCTACCGACACCCGGTCGACGGTCGCCGGGCCGACGTGCCGAGGTCGTTCATCGGGTTCGGCCGGCTCGCGACCGACGACGACGGACGGTTCCGGGTCCGGACGGCACGCCCGGGCACGGTGCCGGGTGCCGGCGGCACGGTCCAGGCCCCGCATCTCAACGTGCACGTCTTCGCCCGGGGCCTCCTCGACCAGCTGTGGACCCGGATGTACCTCGGTGACGAGGCCGCCAACGACGCCGATCCGGTGCTCGCGGGGGTGGAGCCCGAACGCCGGCACACGTTGATCGCCGAGCCGACCTCCCACGGCGATGACGGGGTGACCTGCTACCGCTTCGACATCCATCTGCAGGGCGCACACGAAACCGTGTTCTTCGCCACCTGACGCCGCACCGAGGACACCGACCATGGCTGCATTCCTGCCGCTCGACGAGGCCGTCGCCACGCATGTCCGCGACGGTGACACCGTCGTGCTCGAGGGGTTCACCCACCTGATCCCGTTCGCGGCCGGCCACGAGATCATCCGGCAGGGTCGCCGCGAGCTGACGCTGATCCGGATGACCCCGGACATCATCTACGACCAGCTGATCGGGATGGGCTGTGCCCGCAGGCTGATCTTCTCGTGGGGTGGGAATCCGGGCGTCGGGTCGCTGCATCGGCTGCGTGACGCGGTCGAGCATCAGTGGCCGCACGCGCTGCAGATCGAGGAGCACAGTCATGCGGCCATGGCCAACGCGTTCGACGCGGGTGCCGCCGGCCTGCCGTTCGCCGTATTCCGGGGCTACGCGGGCTCGGATCTGCGCAGTGTCAACCCGGCCATCCGCTCGGTGACGTGCCCGTTCACCGGTGAGGAACTGGCCGCGGTGCCGGCGATCACCCCCGACGTGACCATCGTCCACGCGCAGCGGGCGGATCGTGCCGGCAATGTCCTGTTCGAGGGCATCGTCGGCGTGCAGAAGGAGGCCGTGCTGGCCGCGACCCGCTCGATCGTCACCGTGGAAGAGATCGTCGACGACCTGCGCGCCCCGAGCGTCAACTCGGTGGTCCTGCCGGCCTGGGCGATCGACACGGTGGTGCTGGCCCCCGGTGGGGCCGCACCCTCCTACGCCTTCGGCTACTACGACCGCGACAACGCCTTCTACCGGGCCTGGGACGCCGTCTCGCGTGATCGCGAGACCTTCCGGGACTGGATGCGACAGCACGTGCTCGACGCGACCCCGACGACGGCCTGAGAGGCTCGGTGCCCCATGACGAGCAACCCGACGGATCCGCCCGCGAACACCCCGGCCGACCCCACGGAGTTGATGACGATCGTGGCCAGCCGGGCGCTGGCGGACGGTGACGTGTGTTTCGTCGGGATCGGCGCGCCGTCCGCCGCGTGCAACCTGGCCCGGCTGACCCACGCGCCCGAGCTCGTGCTCATCTACGAATCGGGGACGCTGCAGACCCGGCCCGATGTCCTGCCGCTGTCCATCGGTGACGGCGAGTTGTGTGCCACGGCCCTGACCACCGTGTCGGTGCCGGAGATGTTCCGCTACTGGCTGCAGGGCGGTCGGATCTCCAAGGGGTTCCTCGGCGGCGCACAGATCGACCGGTTCGGCAACATCAACACCACGGTCATCGGCGACTACGACGACCCGACGGTCCGACTGCCCGGGGGTGGCGGTGCCCCGGAGATCGCCGCGTCCTGCGGCGAGGTGCTGATCACCGCGAAGCACTCGCCCCGCACGTTGGTGGAGTCGGTCGACTTCGTGACCTCGTTCGGACACGGTGGCGGGCCCGGGGACCGGGCCGCGGCCGGTCTGGGGACCAGGGGTCCCACGCTGGTGGTCACCGACCTGTGCACCATGGCCCCGGATGCGAATGCGGAGTTCGTCGTCACCGCGCTGCACGCGGGCGTGACCCGCGCGCAGGTGACCGAGGCGACCGGGTGGGACGTCGGGTTCGCCGACGACGTGGCCACCACGCCGCCTCCGACCGCGCAGGAACTGACCGTGCTCCGCGAGCTGAACGCACGCACCGAGCGGGCCCACGGTGGCTGAGTCCGAGGGGCACGCTTCGTCGCGTCCGTCCGCCGGCTGGTCGGACGGTGGGATCGAGTCCGGCTTCGCGAGCCCGCGCGCGGCGGCGCTGCTGTCCTGGGACCGACGGATCGTGGCCATGCTCGACGTCGAGGCGGCCCTCGCCCGCGTCCAGGCCCGCCACGGACTGATCAGCCGAGAGGCCGCCGACGAGGTGGCGGCCGCCTGCGATCCGGTCCGCCACGACCTCGGTGCCCTGGCGGCCGAGGCCCGTGTCGCCGCGTCCCCCGTCATCCCGCTGCTGACCCGGCTGCGTGCGGTGGCCGACCCCGCCGGGTCGGCGGCCGTGCACCGGGGTGCCACCAGCCAGGACGTGATCGACACGGCCATGATGCTGCAGGTCCGCGCGGCCCTCGATCTGCTCGACGACGAGCTCGTCGCCGTCGCGACGCGCTGTGCCGCGCTGGCCCGCGAGCACCGGGCCACGATCGCGCCGGGACGCACCCTGCAGCAACAGGCGGCCCCGATCACGATCGGTCTGGTCGCCGCCCGCTGGTACGGGGCGGTCACCCGTACGGTCGCCCGGCTCCGCGCCGCCCGACCCGAACTGCTGGCCTGCCAGTTCGGCGGTGTGGTCGGCACGTTCGGCGGGCTCGGGGTGGTCGGCCCCGCCCTGCTCGACGACCTCGCCGCGGAACTCGGACTGCACGCCCCCGACCTGCCCTGGCACGCCGAGCGCGACCGCATCGTGACGCTCGCCGGCCTGCTGGGCGGGGTCGTCGAGGTGACCGGCAAGATCGCGGGCGACGTCGTCCGTTCGTCGTCGACGGCGATCGGCGAGCTGGTCGAACAGCCACCCGCCGGACCCGGGTCCTCCGCCCTGCCACACAAACGCAACCCGGTCGCCGCGGTCGCCGCCCGCGCCGCCTGCCGGCTCGCCGCCGGGCACCTGCACGTCCTGCAGGCACCGGCACAGCACGAATTCGAACGTTCGGCGGGGGACTGGCAGAGCGAATGGGTCGCGTTGCCGGCCGCGCTGGTCACCACCATCGGGGCCGTCGAGCAGGTGCGCGCGAGCCTCGGGCGCGTGGTGGTCGACACCGCCCGGTGCCGCGCGAACCTGGGGCACACCCACGGGCTGTTCGCGACCGAGACGCTGCTCGCGGCGCTGGCCGACGAACTCGGCTGGGACACGGCCCGGTCCGTGCTGGGCGAGCTGACGTCCCGGGTCGGGCCGGAGCGCGACCTGGCGGCCGCGGCCACCGCCGATTGCCGGGTGAGCGCCGTACTCGATCCCGACCGGCTGGCGGCCGTGCTCGCCCCCGAAGCGGCCGTCGCGGCCGTGGAGCCGCTCATCGAGCGGGCCCTGGCCGCCGGGTCCGCACGCCTGGGGGGCGACACGGCGACCGTCGCGGACACCGGATCGTGAGCACGGTCGGCGCGGCCGGGCCCCGGACGGTCACCACCGACGACGGCGTGGAGTTGTACGTGCGTGTCGAGGTGGCGCATGCAGGCCCGGGCGCGCCCGTCCTGTTGGCGATCAACTCGCTCGGGTGCGATCTCGGCCTGTGGGAGCAGCAGCTCGCACCCTGGCGGCAGAGCCACCACGTCCTGCGCTACGACCAGCGTGGCCACGGTCGCTCCGCTGCGCCGGACGGCCCCTACGGACTCGATCGGCTCGGACGGGATGCACTCGCGGTGCTCGATGCGGTCGGTGCCGACCGGGTGGACGTGTGCGGCCTGTCGCTCGGCGGGTTGGTCGCCCAGTGGCTCTGTCTCGAGGCCCCCGGACGCATCGACCGGGCCGTGTTCGCCGACACGGCCGCCCGGATCGGGACCCGGGAGGCCTGGCACGAACGTGCCGCGGTGGTGCGCACCGAGGGCATGGCGGCGGTCACGGAGCCGGTGCTCGACCGTTTCTTCAGCCAAGGTGCCCGCGCCACGAACGACCCGGCCGTCGTCCGAACGCGGGCGGGGCTCGAGACGATGTCGCCCGAGGGCTACGCGAGCAGCTGTGAGGCGTTGGCCGACGCGGATCTGCGGCCACGCACGGCGGCCATCGGACAGCGGTGCCTGGTCATCGTCGGTACCGAGGACGTGGCCACACCGGTCGCGGATGCCCGTCGGCTGGTCGACGACCTGCCACACGCCAGCTACGCCGAGCTCGACGGCGCGGGGCACCTGAGCAATCTGGAACGGCCCGAGGCCTTCGCCCGACTGGTGCGTACGTTCCTCGGCGCGGACCGCGGGGCATGACGGGCGGCCGGGCACCCACCGTCACCCGCGCCGAGACCCGCACCGTCGGGGGCGTCTTCGTGGCCTACGGGGCCATGTTCTTCGACCGACTGGCACCGCTCTACCTCGTCACGTTGATCGCGACGGATCTCGGTGTCCCGGCCGCCCGCGAGGGCTCGTTGGCGCTGCTCGTCGGACTGGGCTGGGCGTTGGCCATGCCGCTGATACGGGCCACCTCGGGTCGGTTCGACGACCGTCGCCGGCTGGCGACCGCGCTCGTGCTCAGCGGCGTGGTGTCGATCGCCTCCGCCGGGGCGGGCGGGTGGGTGCTGTTCGTGGCGCTCCGGGGCCTCGGGGGCCTGGCGGCGGCGAGCGGGGCGCCGTCCGCCACGGCGCTGGTGTTCGCCATCGCCCCGGTGCAGCGCCGGGGCCGGGACATCGGGCTGATGCACTCGTCGACCCGCATCATGGGCAGCCTGCTCTCGCCGGTGGTCGTGACCGCGGTCGCGGTGACGGCCGGCTGGCGTCCGGCCCTGCTGGTCTCCGGGGTCATCGCGGTGCTCGGAGCCGGCTGGTTGCTGCTCGTGGTCCCCGCCGACCGCCCGGAGCCGGGCCCGCGGGCAGCGTCGACGGGCCCGGTGCCCGCCGCCTACGAGCTGCAGCCCGGTGGTGCGCGCGATCTGGTGATCTGCACGGTCGCGTGCGTGCTGCTGCTGACCTGGCTCACCGTGTGGTCCCAGAGCGCCGTCGAGATGCTGCGCACCTGGCTGGCGGTGGACGCCGCCGCAGCCGGACGCCTGGTCGGCTGGTTCGGACTCGGTTCGGCGATGGGAGCGCTCGGGATCCCACCGCTGTCCGACCGCATCGGACGACGGGCCGCGCTGAGCCTGGCCAGCGGCGTCGGTGGGGCGGGCGGCGTGCTGGTCGGTCTCGCGGCGGCGACGGAGACGGTCCTGCCGGCCGTGGTGCTGGTCGGGCTCGTCACCATCGCCGGCAGCACCATGGGCGGGCTGCCGTTGGTGATCGCCATCATCCCGGCCGAGTCGGTCCGACGCGGCGACGTCGGCCGGGCGCTGACCGGCCCCATCGCCGGTGGGGAGGTGCTGGGTGCCGCGGGGCTGCCCGCGCTCGCCGCCGTGCTGGCGGTCGGCACCGGCCGTGCCTGGGTGGTCGCCATGGCCGCGGGCGGGGTGCTGGTGCTCGCCGGGCTGAGCTGGGCCCTGCACACGCGTGACGCGCCGCGGGCGGATGTCCGGGCACCGGCGGGGCCCTGACCCCTCCGGTCCGCCCGATCGGGACCGCCCACGGACCGACCGGCCCCGGAGCCGGTGGCGACACCGGTGGTCGGCGTCGTCCGGTGTCGGGCGGGTGTCGGTCCGTCGTCCCCGCGGCGGTCCCCATCGATCGGGTCGCCCGGTCCTGCCGTGCCCTGCACTCCTGAACCCAACGGACGGCACGGCGCGGAGTTCACGGCTCGGGCCCGGGTCGTGCGGTCCGCGCTCGCGACCGCGGCCGTGATCGGGTGCCCGATCGGCGTGCGACGGCCCGCGCGTCACTCACCCGGTAGCAGGAACGGCCGATCGATCACCTCGTCGAGCACCAGCAGCGTGAGCGTCCCGCGCAGACCGCTGACCCGGCGCAGATCGTCCAGCAGGAAACTGCGCAGTTGGGTCAGATCGGCGGCCCGCACCAGCAGCAGCACGTCGGCCTCGCCGGTCACCAGCGCGGCGTACTCGACATGGGGCAGGGCCAGGAGCTGGGCCCGCAGCGGTTCGAGTTCCAGGCGGGTGCCGGGTCCCCCCGAGAGCAGGACGAAGGCGGCGATCCCCGCCCCGAGCTTGGCGGTGTCGACCACGGGCGCGAACCCCCGCAGGGCACCGACCTCCTCGAGGGTGTCGAGTCGGGCGTGGACGGCGCTCCGGGACAGGTGCAGCGCCTCGGCCAGGCTCGTGATGGACCGGCGCCCGTCGTCGCGCAGCGCGCGCAGCAGGGCGAGATCGACCTCATCAGCCATGAACGACATGTTGCCTCTCCTGCCAGCAATCGGATGACGTTCTGTCCTCATATGCCCGAGTGGGCAGACAGAACGTCACAAATACTACGCAGGAACACGACAATCGTGCAGGCGTGGCTACCGTGGGGCTCCGCGACGCGGCTTCGCCCGCGTCCCGACGTTCGACGAAGGGCACCTCCTTGCCATCCAGCGCGCCACCCGTGGGCACCCCGACGGCGACGACGCGGTCCGCACTCGATCCCGACCCGGCCGAGGCACGGGCCATGCTCGCGTCCGTCGAGGCGCTGGTCCTCGAGCAGCTCGACTCGGTCCACCGGCGCGACGTGCTCGGCCACCCGCGGGGAACGGCACTCGCCGACGAACTGCTCGCTGCGCGACCGGGCGCGCAGCCCGGCGACATCGAGGTGGCGGTGTCCACCGTCCGGGCGCTGCTCGACACCGGGGTCGACAACGCGGCCGGCGGGGAGTTGGCGTTCATCCCGGGATCGGGCCTGTTCAGCGCGGCGCTCGGGGAGCTGATCGCGAGCGTCGCCAACCGCTACACGGGACTCGCCGGGCTCACGCCCGCGGCCGTGGCGCTCGAGCAGGGCGTGCTCAGCTGGCTCACGGAACTGTTCGGACTGCCGAGCCGGGCCCAGGGACTGCTGTTGTCCGGCGGCTCGAACGCGAACCTGACCGCGCTGGTGACCGCCCGGGAGAAGCTCGCGCCCGACGGGGTCGACGCGGCCTGCGTCTACGTCGGTCGCCATGCCCACGCCTCGGTGCGCAAGGCCGCCCGGATCGCCGGCATCCGCCCCGGGCACGTCCGGGTCGTCGACACCGACGAGGGGCAGCGGCTGGATCCGGAGGCGGTCCGGGTCGCCGTCAAGCAGGACCTCGCCGACGGTCTGCGCCCCGTCGCGATCGTCGGGGCGGCTGGGACGACCAACACCGGCGCGATCGATCCGCTCCACCGGCTCGCGGACGTCGCCGCCGACCTCGGGCTGTGGTTCCACGTCGATGCGGCCTATGGCGGCTTCTTCCAACTGACCGCCCGGGGACGTCGCCGACTGGCGGGCATCGAGCGGGCCGACTCGATCACGCTCGATCCGCACAAGTCCCTGTTCCTGCCCTACGGACTCGGCGCGCTGCTCGTCCGGGACCGGGCGGATCTCGCCCGGGCGTTCGCCGAGGATGCGGACTACCTGCGGGACCACGACGACGACGGTGCCCTGCCCGACTTCGGATCCATCAGCCCGGAGCTGACCCGTGAGTGGCGCGGCCTGAAACTGTGGCTGCCACTGCAGCTGCACGGCACCGACGCCTTCACGACCGCACTCGACCGGGCCCTGGATCTCGCGAACCACGCCCACGATGCGCTGGCCACCGACCCGCACCTCGAGCTCGGGCCGCGGCCCGATCTGTCCATCATCACCTTCCGGGTCCATGGTGACGACGCGGTACAGGACGCCCTGCTCGAAGCGGTCAACGGCGACGGTCACGTCCACCTGTCGAGCACGCGCCTCGACGGTCGCGTCGCCATCCGGCTGGCGGTCCTCTCGCACCGCACGACACGCGCGACCGTGGACCGGGCGGTCGAGCTGATCAGGGCGAGTGCACGGGACCTCGTCGGGGCGCGCGGGTCCTGAGCATCCGGGCCGTCTACCGTGCGGGTTCCGTGACCACCGACGTGCGAGGGAAGTGCGAGCCATGGCGACCCGTCGGCCCCGCCGTGTCTACGAGGTCGGTGACGAGCCCGATGCACGGTTCACCCTCGCCAACGAGCGCACCCTGTTGTCGTGGCTGCGCACGGCCCTGGCGCTGGTCGTCGCCGGCGTCGCCATCGTCGCGCTGGCGGAGTTGATCACCCCGGCCTGGCTCGCGGACGTCACGGCCGTCCTGGCGTTCGCCGGTGGTGCGACGACCGCGGTGCTGGGCTACGTGCAGTGGCAGCGGGTGGAGCGGGCGCTGCGGCGGGCGGAGCCACTGCCCGCCGGCGTGGGCGCGATGGTCGTGATCGCGACGATCCTGGCGGTCGCCGTCGTGGGTGTGATCGCGCTGCTCGACCTCGTCGGATGAGTGCGGGCCTCCAACCGGAGCGCACCAGTCTGGCCTGGCGACGCACCGGGCTGGCCGCCGCCACCGCGGCGATCGCCATGGTGCGCGTCGCGCTGCTGCGGGACTCGCCGGTCGTCGCCGCATTGTGCGCGGGCGTGGCGATCGTGTCGGTCTCGGCGTTCATCGAGGGGTCGAGTCGGTCGGCGGCCCGTCGACGTCGATTCGACGACACCGATCCGACGGCCCGGCTCCCGCTGGCGGCCCGTGCCGCGGTGATGACCACGGTCGTCCTCGGTCTCGCCGGTCTCACGCTCGTCCTCTGGACGTGAGGACCTGATCGGCGTACGCGCACCACTCGACTCCGGCTGGTCGCG
>CAYTLZ010000015.1:12440-31826 GCA_964438785.1 uncultured Actinomycetota bacterium
CTGGACGTGAGGACCTGATCGGCGTACGCGCACCACTCGACTCCGGCTGGTCGCGGCCGACACGAGTGCCATGGATGCCCTGACCACGAGCCGCTCAGCCCAGTGGCACCGCCTGCCCGCCCCGTTGCAGTTCGGGCTGGTCGGGGCCGGCGTGCTGGTGCTCGGTGCCGCCGCCGTGCTGCTGCGGCCCGCGGGCTCCGCCGTCGCCATGTGGTGGCCGGCCGCCGGTGTCGCGGTCGCCGCGATGATCCTCACCCCGGCGCGACACCGGGCGGGCATGGTCGGCGTGATCTGGATGGCCAGCGTGCTCGGCAATGTGGTCGGTGGCCGTCCCTGGCTGATCGCGGCGCTCTTCGCCCTGGCGAACGCGGCCGAGGCCGTCGTGGCGCTGGGGGTGCTGGCCGCGGGCCGTCGGGACCCGAGTCGGCTCGAGCAGCCCGGCGATCTGGCGCGGCTGCTGCTGGCGGTGCTCAGCGGGGCTCTGACCGCCGGGCTCATCGGTGCCGGGGCCGCGTCGAGGCTGCTGGATGCCGGGTTCGTCGACACGCTGGTGGCCACGGCCGCCAGCCATGCCTCCGCGGCCATGCTGCTGGTCCCCCTGGCGCTCCACGGTGGCCACGACCGCTCGGAGGCGGGCCGGTTGGAACTCGTCGTCCAGTGGACACTGGTGGTGGGGATGACGGCCCTGGTCTTCGCCCCGGACCAGCGCTATGCCCTGGCCTTCCTCATCGTGCCGGTGCTGTTGTGGGGGGCGATGCGCTCGAGCCTGGTCGTGGTCTCCTTCCAGCTGCTGGTCGTGGGGCTCATCGCGACCGGTGCGTCGCTGCAGGGGGTGGGCCCGTTCGTCTCGAGTTCGGCCACGGCGCTCGCGACGGTCTCGCTCGTCCAGCTGTTGATCGTGACCAGTTCGGTGGTGGCCCTGGGTGTGGTGGTGACGGTCGATCAGCGGCGGGATGCACTGCAGGACATGACCCGGCGTGAGGAACTGTTCCGCAGCGGCTTCTCCGGGTCGCTGCTCGGTGCGGCGCTCCTGCAGGTCGAGTCCGGGGTGCTGCGGATCCTGGAGCTCAATGGGGTGGCCGCGCGCATGCTGGGCGGCGATGCACACGACCTCGTGGGCGGACCGTTCGGTGGCTGGATGCGGGCGGAGGACCGCATCATGGTCGCCGACGTGGTCGAGGAGATCCTCGCCGGTGACCGTGACGGTTGGCACGGCGAACTGCTGGTGGCCGACGAACGGGCGCAGCGGTGGTTCGAGCTGGCGATCGCGCCGGCCCCGACCGCCGGCACCGTCGGGCAGCTGCTCACGGTGCAGATGATCGACGTCACGGCGCGGCGTGAGGCCGACGCGCGTCTGACGGATCTGGCCCTGCGGGACGTGCTCACGGGACTGGCGAACCGGGTGCTGTTGGGTGACCGACTCGAGCAGGCACTGGCCGACGCCCGCCGCACGGGTGCGCGCCTCGGCGTGTTCTTCATCGACCTCGACGGCTTCAAGGCGATCAACGACAGCTTCGGCCACGCGGTCGGGGACCGGGTGCTGCAGCAGGTCACCCGCCAGTTGCAGGATGCCCTGCGCGACAGCGACACGGCCGCCCGGCTCGGTGGGGACGAGTTCGTGGTGGTGTGTCCCAACGTGGCCGTCGAGTCCGAGCTCCACGCCATCCGTGACCGACTGCAGGGCCGTCTGACCACCACCATCGAGGTGGGCGACAGGACCGTCCACGTGGGCGCGAGCATCGGTGGCGTGCTCGGCTGCGGGGACGACTCGGCCCGGGAGCTGCTGCGCGCCGCCGACGAGGAGATGTACCGCGCCAAGGTCGCGGGACGAACGGCGGCGCTGGCGCCGAACCGCTGACGCCGCGCGGCGTCATCAGTTCAGGGCAACTGCCCGGCGAAGGCGAGTGCCCGGCGGACCAGGCGACCGTGACCATTGGACATCTCGCCGGCGATCGACGGGTCGACCGCCTCGGTGGGTGACAGCCAGGCGAGATCGAGGGCGTCCTGGGCGGGTGCGCACTCGCCGTCGCACGGCACGAGATACCCCAGTGCGACGGCATGCTGCCGGGGGTCGTGGAACCCGGCCGCGCGGGACGGGTCGGGGAAGTACTCCGCGACGGTGAAGGGTGCGACCCCGGCGGGCAGTTTCGGGTCGGCGTCCGGTCCGAGATCCTTGCTCAGGTGACGCCACAGGGCGTCACGCAGCGTCTCGCCGAACAGCACCCGCCCCGACACCACGGCCCGCGAGACGCTGCCGTCCGCCTGGGCGCGCAGGAGCAGACCGACCTTGGTGATCCGTCCGAGGTGGTCCACCCGGACCGGAACGGCCTCGACGTAGACCATCGGGACCTGGCCCCGCACGGAGCCGAGTTCGTCCTCCGACAGCCAGCCGGTCGCGGTGTCGAGGATGTCGTTTGTGCTCATGGGTGCGGGGGCTCCCGGTCGCGGGTACGGGCCCGGCGCGTCAGGTCGACGTCGCCGGGGAGGGACGTGGCGCACAGGGTGCCACCTCGACGCGGTCCGCGGCACGAACACGTCCTCGGCCGGGCTCCGAGCCGGGCGTGGACGGTCGACGCCGACCGGGGCACGGTCCGCCACGACCGGGGTCGCGACGGCCCGCGTCGACGCCGACGGACTGTCGGAACCACGACCGATCTCGTGACCTCACTTGTGGATTCGACAACCAAGTGGGGTACAGGTCGGTGCATATCGACACTTGTCGGTGGTCGCATTGTGGAGTCGGCAACGTAGGGTCGGACTCGCATGCGGTTGGGAGACCGGTGCACCGACATCTCTGGGAGAGGAGACCAGCATGGCTCGAACACGCCTGCGTGCCGTCTTCGCCACCGTGAGCGCTGCAGCCCTGCTGCTGACCGCCTGCGCGGGTGACGACGACACCACCACCGACGATGCCGCGACCGACGACGCGGGGGTCGACGACACCGACACCGATCCTGACGCCACCGAGGACGAGGACGCTGCCGGGGACGACACCGCGGCCGCCGACGGTGAGCCGATCCGAGTCGGCATCATCACCTCGACGTCCGGCTTCCTCGGGGCCTACGGCAACGCCTATGTCGAGGGGCTCGAAGCCGGCCTCGACTACGCCACGGACGGCAGCGGAGCCGTCGACGGCCGTCCGATCGAGTTCGAGATCGTCGACGACAGTGGTGAACCCGATCAGGCGATCTCGGCCGCCGTCGATCTCGTCGGCCAGGGCGTGACGATCCTCGCCGGATCCGTCTCGTCCGGTGTGGCCGTGCAGATGGCCCCGTTCGCCGAGGAGAACCAGGTGTTGTTCATCTCCGGTCCGGCCGCCACGGACGCGGTCACGGGGATCAACGACTACACGTTCCGCTCCGGACGCCAGAGCTACCAGGACGTCGCCGCCGCGGCCAGCCTGGTCGACGACATCGAGGGTTCCACGGTCGTCGCGTTCGTACAGGACTCCGAGTTCGGGGCGGCCAACATCGCCGCGCTGGAGTCGGTGCTCGGCGAGCAGGGCGCGGACATCGCCGCGGTCGAGGTGCCGCTGTCGGCGACGGAGTTCACGCCGTTCGTCCAGCAGGTCGCGGACGCCGACCCGGACCTGGTGTTCGTGGCCTGGGCCGGCGACACCACCCCGGCGATGTGGGAGGCCATGGGCCAGCAGGGGATCTTCGAGGACTACCCGGTCACGACCGGACTCGGGGACGTCGCCACCTGGCCGTTGTACGGCCCGGCCGGCCCGGACATCAGCTTCCTGAGCCACTACTACTCGACGGCGCAGGACAACGAGATCAACCAGCTGATGGTCGATGCGGTCGGTGACTCGGTCGACCTGTTCACCCCCGACGGCTTCACGGCCGCGCAGATGATCGTCCGGGCGCTCCAGGAAGCCGACCCGGAGGACGTCGACGGCATGATCGCCGCGCTCGAGGGCTGGGAGTTCGAGGGTCCGAAGGGTGCGATGACCATTCGGGCGAGCGACCACGCGCTGCTCCAGCCCATGTTCACCGCGTCCATGCTCAACATCGACGACGACCCCGCCAACATCGAGGTGGAGACCATCGAGGTCCTCCCGCCGGACGCGACGGCACCGCCCGAGGCCGGGTAGTCGGACGTACCGACGGCGCGGTCGGATCGACGACCGCGGCAGGCCGGGTCCGGGACCGGTCACGTCTGCCGACGTGACCGGCACCGACCCGGTCGGCGCGCCCACCGTCGGGCGTCGAGCCACCAAGCCCCCGGACCGTGACGGCTGCGTCGGTCCGGGTCGACGACGAGGGACGATCGTGACCATCTCGACCGAGTCCGCTGCCCCGGTGCCGTCCGATCCCACCTCGGACGACGTCATCCTGGCGACCCACGCCCTGACCTGGGGCGTCGGCGGGTTCACCATCCTGAGTGACATCGAGCTGAGCGTCCGGCGTGGCGAGTTCCTGTCCATCATCGGCCCCAACGGCGCGGGGAAGACCAGCCTGCTCAATGTGATCTCGGGCACCAACACCGCGCGCAGCGGCCAGGTCCGACTCGCCGGCGAGGACATCACCCGGCTGCGACCGGCGGCCCGCGTCCGACGCGGGCTCGGGCGGACCTTCCAGACCTCCAGTCTGTTCCCGAACCTCAGCGTCATGGAGAACGCCCGACTCGCGGCGCAGGCCGCGCGGGGCGGCAGCCTGTCGCTGATCCACCGCCCACGCTTCGAGGACGACGCCACCCAGGCCGGCATCGCGGCGCTCGGCGAGGTCGGGCTCGAGGCCCGGGCCTCGGACCCGGTCGCCGATCTGTCCCACGGGGACAAGCGCAAGCTGGAGATCGCCCTGCTGCTGTGCACGGGTCCGGAGGTGCTCCTGCTCGACGAGCCCACCGCCGGTGTCAGTGTCGAGGAGGTCGATCCGCTGGTGCGGGTGATCCGGGACGTGCACGCCGGCGGACGCACCGTGGTCATGGTCGAACACCGCATGGAACTGGTCGTCGATGCCTCGGATCGCATCGCGGTGCTGCACAACGGCCGACTGCTCACCGTCGGGGACCCGGAGGCCGTGATGGCCGATGCCACCGTCCAGTCCGCCTACCTCGGGGAGACGGCATGAGCAGCGAACCGATCCTGCGTGTCGACGCGCTCGACGTCCACCGCGGCGAGGCCCACATCCTGCACGGCGTCGGCTTCGAGGTGGCACCCAACCGGGTGACGGCCCTGCTCGGACGCAACGGCGTCGGCAAGACGACGACACTGTTGGCCCTGCTCGGGCTGCTCCCGTCGCACGGGGCGATCGACTTCGAGGGGGCCTCGATCGCGGGGTTGCCGACCCACCGGCGGGTCCAGCAGGGCATCGCCTACGTGCCCGAGGACCGCGAGGTGTTCACCCAGCTCAGCGTCGAGGAGAATCTCCGGCTCGCGATGCACTGGCCCGGTGCTCCCGAACGCCTCCCCATGGTGCACGAGGTCTTCCCGGAACTGAAGACCCGGGCCGCCCAGAAGGCCGGGTCGCTGTCCGGTGGCCAGCAGCAGATGCTGGCCATCGGTCGGGCGCTGCTGCACCCGGCCAAGCTGCTGCTCATCGACGAGCCGACCAAGGGCCTGGCCCCGATCGTCATCACCGAGGTCGTGGCCGCGCTGCAACGCGCGACGACGGACGCGACCGTGCTGCTCGTGGAGCAGAACCTGCGCGTCGCCGAGGAACTGGCGACCGACGCGATCGTGCTCGACGAGGGACGCGTCGAGTGGAGCGGATCGATGCGGGAGCTCGTCGGGGACGACGACCGCAAGCGGTCCCTGCTCGGCGTGGGGCGTCGGACCGCGGCGGGCGACGGGGCGACGCCCGCCGCCGAGCACGAGCATGCGTCGGTACCGACGGAACCGGGAGGTGAGGCATGAGTCTGCAGGTCTTCGTGCTGCTGTCGATCACCGGGCTGGGGCTGGCGGGGGTCTACTTCCTCATCGCCAGCGGCCTGTCGTTGATCTTCGGCCTGATGGACGTGTTGAACCTCGCCCACGGGCTGTTCTTCACCGCCGGGAGCTACGCCACCTGGTGGGTGATGAGCCGGCTGGTCGTCGTCGAGTCCTTGATGACCCGGTTCCTGATCGCGATGATCGTGGCGGCCGGCGTCGGTCTGGCGATCGGCTGGGTGACCGAACGGGTCTTCGTCCGCCGGTTCTACGGTGATCACGTCACCCAGATCCTCGTCACCCTCGGGCTCGCGCTGGCGGGCGTGGCGCTGATCGGTGGCTGGTTCAGCTACGACCCGCGCACCTTCCCGCTGCCGGATCTGTTCCGGAACGTCGTGGTCATCGCCGGTGCCCGCATCCCGGTCAGCCGACTGGTCATCCTCGCGGTCTCGATCGTGCTGCTCGTCGCCCTGCTCGCGTTCCTGCGGCGTACCCGTCACGGGCTGATCATCCGCGCCGGGGTCGAGAACCGGGAGATGGTCCAGGCGCTGGGCATCGACGTCGCGACGAGCTTCACGCTGGTGTTCGCCATCGGCGGCATGCTCGCCGCGATCGGCGGGGTGCTCGGTGCGGTGTTCTTCGCCGGCATCACCCCGGAGTTCGGCCTCAACGTGCTGATCTTCGCCTTCATCGTGGTGGTGATCGGGGGACTCGGGTCGGTCGAGGGCACCGCGCTGTCCGCGGTGATCGTCGGGCTGACCCAGCAGTTCGTGAACTTCCTGGCCGGTGCGGGGGTCGGCGACCTGACGGTGGTGGCCCTGCTCGCGGCGACGCTGCTCCTACGTCCCCAGGGCCTGCTCGGAGAGGTGGCACGATGAGTGTGACGACCACGTCCGCGCCCGATACGACCAGCGGTCAGGTGGTGCCGCGCCCCTCGACCAGCCGGGTCGTGCCCGTGACCATGGTGGTCGTCGGGATCCTGCTCGCGCTGATTCCGTTCATCGACGTGACGGTGCCCGGCCTGTTCGGTGGTGATCTGTCCAGTCCCGGCACGCTCCAGGTGCTCGCGGTCGGTCTGGTCTTCGCCGGCGTGGCCATGAGCTACGACCTGTTGCTGGGCTACACCGGGCTGCTGTCGCTCGGGCACGCCCTGTGGTTCGCGCTGGGCCTGTACGGCACGAACCTGCTCATGCGGCTCACCGCGCTGTCGTACGTGCCCGCCGTCGTGGTCGCCCTGCTCATCACCGCGGTGGTCGCCACGCTCATCGGCTCGGTGGCGTTGCGGGTCCGGGGGGTCGCCTTCGCGATGGTCACGCTCGCGTTCGCCGAGGCGTTCCACGTCCTGATCGAGTCCGACCCCGCCCGGATCTCCGGCGGTGAGGAGGGACTGTCGCTCGACACCTCCCAGATCCCGAACGTGCTGACCGGGGTGGTCAACACCCGCTGGGTCTACTGGCTGGCGTTGAGCTTCGCGTTGGTGGCCTTCGCGCTCTGCCGCCAGGCGGTGACCAGCCGCGCCGGTCGGGTGTGGCAGGCCATCCGCGAGAACGAGGACCGCGTCGAGATGCTCGGGCTCGTGCCGTTCAACTTCAAGTTGCTCTCGTTCGTGGTGTCCGCCTTGATCGCCTCGGGCGGCGGGGCGATCT
This sequence comes from uncultured Actinomycetota bacterium, assembly GCA_964438785.1. Taxonomy (GTDB): domain Bacteria; phylum Actinomycetota; class Nitriliruptoria; order Nitriliruptorales; family Nitriliruptoraceae; genus PWLR01. The sequence goes on from CAYTLZ010000015.1 coordinate 19,959, forward strand.
ATCTGTTGCTGGTGCGTGGCTCCACCCCGGGCAGCGCCAGTTCCGTGTTCACGCTCAACCTCATCGTGATGGTGGTGCTCGGTGGCGTCGGTCGCCTGTGGGGTGCCGCGCTCGGTGGGCTGGTGTTCGGCTATCTGCAGCTGCGTCTGCCGTCGGTGGCGCGCTCGGGGGTGTTCGACGGCCTGCCGGACTGGCTCCAGGGGCCGCTGACCGAACCGCTGTTCATCCTCGGCACGTTGTTCGTGATCCTGGTCATGTTCGCCCCCGGCGGTCTCGCGAGCCTGCCGGCACGATTCGGGTTGACCGGCCGCGGTGATCGGTCGTCGTCGTGAGTCCCGACACCGGCGACACCCGGCCGGCCCAGCAGGCCATCGCCGAGCGGGTGCTGGCGCGGGTCGAGACGCTGCTGCCCGCGATGGGGCGGACCTACCAGCAGGAGATCGAGGAGTACGCCCGGCTGACACCCGATCAGCTCGAACGTGAGGTGCTGCGGACCTCGCAGCGCTTCATCGAGGCGTACTTCGGCCAGGTGCGCACGGGCAAGGCCGCCGACGGTCGTGCGCTCGAGGATCTGTTCCTCGCCGGGCGGCGGCGCCTCGAGATGGGGATCTCGCTCGACTCCGGGTTGCACGCGTTCCGCCTGGCCGGCCGCGAGACCTGGCGGGCGGTCGTCGACGCGGTCGAACCGGGGGAGGAGGCGGCGCTGGCCGGTCTGGCCGGTGGCTGGATCGAGTACATGGACCGGGCCTCGTCGCGGTTCGCCGAGGGCTACCTCGAGGCATCGCACGAGCACCTCCGCCGGCTCGACGCCCGGCGCTCGGCGATCGTCGATGCGCTGCTCGAGGCCGGCGACTGGGGCGAGGTCGCCGCGGTCGCCGCCCGGTTCGCGATCCAGCTCGCGCCGCGCTACCGGCCCGTGCTGCTGTCCGGCCCGGACGTGCTGGTCCGGATCGATCTGCTGCTGCAGCAGGCACCACGTGACACCCTCGCGGGACGTCGCAGCGACAAGGTGCTGGCCCTGCTGCCCGACGACGGGTCCGATCCGAGACTGCTGGCCAAGGTCGCCGGGGCCCGCATCACGACCCACGGTCGGGCGGTCGCACCCGGGCCGGAGCTTGGTGCTGAGGTCCGCCATGTCGAGGGGGTGCTGGCCGCGGCGGTCCGCGCCGGGGACCTCGAGGGGGTCTTCGGGCCGCAGGACCTGCTGCTCGAGCAGCTGCTGGCCGGCTCCGAGCGGGTCAGCGGGGAGTTGGCGGCGCGCGTGCTCGACCCTCTGGCCGCGCAGGATCCCGACGGGATCTTCCGCTCGACCCTGCGCACCTATCTCGCCAGTGGCTCCGTCCCGGACACGGCCAAGGCCGCTGTCGTCCATGCCAACACCGTCGCCTACCGGCTCCGCCGGGTGCGCGAACTGACCGGGCTCGACCCCCGGATCCCCACCGACGCCACGTTGCTCGTGATCGCCCTGACCGCCCGAGGAGATGACGCGTGAGTCTGCCCGGTCTGATGCAGCCCACTCCCCTGACGATCCCGCTGATCTTCGAGCGGATGCGGACGGTCTTCGCCGACGGACGGGTCATCGGCCACGACGACGTGACGACCTACGGTGCCCTCGCCGAGCGGGTGCTCAAGCTCGCGACGGCACTCACCGACGAGCTCGGTATCCGTCCCGGTGACCGGGTCGCGACCTTCGGCCACAACTCGATCCGCCATCTCGAGCTCTACTACGCCGTGCCGCTGATCGGTGCCGTGCTGCACACGATCAACGTGCGGCTGTTCGACGACCAGATCGCCTGGATCGCCAACCACGCCGAGGACCGGGTCGTGTTCTGCGACGCGGAGCTCGCCGGCCAGCTCGCCGGGGTGGCGGACCAGCTCGCGACGGTGGAACGCATCGTGGTCATGGGGGACGACGACGACGCCCGCGGTGTGCTCGCGGGCGCACACGGCCACGGGGTGCTCGACCACGACGCACTGGTGGCCGCGCACGATCCCGCGACGGACCTGCCCGAACTCGACGAGAACGACGCCTGTGGGCTGTGTTACACGTCCGGGACGACCGGGGACCCCAAGGGCGTGCTGTCCTCGCACCGGGCCACGGTGCTGCACGCGATGGCCGCCTGCATGGCCGACCACATCGGCCTGCACGAATCCGACGTCGTGTTCCCGGTCGTCCCCATGTTCCACGCCTTCGGCTGGGGCCTGCCCTACGCCGCCCCGCTGACCGGTGCGGAGCTGGTCCTCCACGGCGCGGACAGCTCACCGTCGAACCTCGGCGACGCGATCACCCGGCACGGTGTCACGGTCGCCGCGGCGGTCCCGACCATCTGGAAGGCCCTGCTCCCCGGGCTGCACGACGGCTCGATCGACGCATCGGCGCTGCGGTTGGTCTTCGTCGGTGGTTCGGCCTCGCCCCGTGCCCTGATCGAGGCCTACGACGACCTCGGGATCGAGTACCTCCAGGTCTGGGGCATGACCGAGACCGGTCCGCTGGCCTGCGCCTCACGGCCACGCCGCCGGCACCGGGGGCTGTCCCGGGACGAGCTGCTCGACGTCCGGGAGCGGACCGGCACGATCTTCGCCGGGCTCGAGGCGCGCATCACCGCCCCGGACGGACGACCCGTGGCCCACGACGGGGTCGCTGTCGGTGAGCTCGAGGTGCGTGGCCCCTGGATCGCCTCCGCCTACTACGGCGTGGACGCCGCCGACCGGTTCAACGACGGCTGGCTCAGGACCGGCGACATGGCGCTGATGGAGCACGACGGGGAGTTCCGGATCGTCGACCGCGCCAAGGACCTCGTGAAATCCGGCGGGGAGTGGATCAGTTCGGTCGAGCTCGAGGGCCACCTGCTCGCCCATCCCGCGGTCGCCGACGCCGCGGTGGTCGGCGTGCCCTCGCACCGCTGGGACGAACGTCCGGTCGCGGTGCTCGTCGCCGTCGACGAGTCGGATCCCCCGACACTCGAGCAGGTCCGTGATTTCCTGGCGGACCGGGTCGCGAAATGGTGGTTGCCGGACGCCGTCGAGATCGTCGCCGAGATCCCCAAGACCAGCGTCGGCAAGCTCGACAAGAAGCTGCTCCGCGGCCAACTCGACGTCGTGCTCGACTGAGGCGTGCGCGGCGCATCCATGTCCACCGACGACCGCGGGATCCGACCATGACCTTCGAAGCCCCCGACCTGATCCGCGTCCCGGTCGACGGTGGTGCCATCACCGTGGCCTGTTGGGGGAGCGGGTCGACACCGGTGCTCGCCAGCCACGGCATCACCGCCAACCATCGCAGCTTCGCCCAGGTGGCCGATGCACTGCGGACCAGTGGCGCCGACGTGCGACTGCTGGCCGTCGACCACCGCGGGCGGGGCGGCTCGGCCGACACACCCGGACCCTTCGGGATCCGGACCCATGCCCGCGACCTGGTGGCGGTCCTCGACCATCTGGCGATCGACACCGCGGTCCTGCTGGGCCACTCGATGGGGGCGTTCGTCGCCGCCAACGCCGCACTGCTGGCTCCTGAGCGGGTCACCGGGCTGGTGCTGGTCGACGGTGCGCTGCCGATCGAGGTGGACCTGCCCGCCGATGCCGCGATCGAGGACGTGGTTCGTGCGGTCATCGGTCCGGCGCTCGACCGGCTCGATCGGACCTTCGACTCGCCCGAGGACTACGTGGCCCAGTGGCGCGCCCACCCGGCCTACGGCGGTGGCTACTTCAACGACGTCGCCGAGGCCCATGTCCGCTACGACCTGATCCCGACCGACGACGGCACCGGGTGGCGCTCACCGGTGCACAAGCCGGCCGTGCTGACCGATGGTGGCGACGTGCTGGCCGACGAGCAGGTCCGCACGGCGCTGGCCCGCATCGCGACGCCGACCAGGCTGCTGTGGGCCCCCCGGGGCATGCTGGACCAGGAACCCGGGCTGTTCGCGCCGTCGGTCGTCGCGACGACGTGCGCGGGACTCGAGCACGTCGAGCCGGTACTGGTCGAGGACGTGAACCACTACTCGATCGTCTTCGGTCCGGGCGGCGCGGCGGCCGTGGCCGCCGCGGTCGTCGCCTCGTGGCGCCGCACGGTGGGTTGAGACCAGCCGGCCGTGGGACCGTCCGCCGTCACCGTGCCGTGGTCGCGGTGGTGACCGTCGGTCCGGATGTGCGACGGCCACCGTCCCACGGCCGACCCCGATGGTCGGGAGCGGTCGGCGCGTGCGGTCTGATGGCCGCCCACCGATCGCAGGGAACGCATGGATCCGCTCACCATCGGGCTCGTCGCCGCGGCGGCCGTGTTCGCCGGTGCCGTGGCGGTCGCGTCGCGCAGTCGCCGTGACCGTTCCCTGCAGCCGGTCCGACTCGGGCCGGCCTGGGAGCAACCGGGCGCGGCCGATGAACCCGAGGTCGACCCCACGGACGACGACCGCGTCGCGTGGCTCACCGACCGGACCGACATCGGTGCGGGCGAGGTGGCCATCGTGCTGCAGGCCTGGGACGAGCATCTGGCGGTGCTCGGCTTCCTGACGCTGCCCGCCAGCCACCGCTACCTCGTCTACGACCCCTATGACCCACCGATCGCGGGTCGCGGACCGGACAACCGGCCGGTCGCGGATCCGGTGCGGGTCGCCCGTGACATCGCCCAGCGGACCCGGGTCGCCGAGGTCGACGCCCGCACGGTGCTCGACACCCTGCTCGGCGATGACGACGACGAGCCCGCGAGCGCCGCGCAGTGACGCTCGCGGGGTCGATCAGCGCTCGTAGGTGCCGATCACCCGGTTCTGTTCGATGATGTCGTCGCCGTAGTCGTCGAGGAACGCGTTGCGCGACGGTGTGCCCTCGACCTTCCGGCTGAGCGCGTACACCCAGAAGTAGTAGTGGTGGGTGCCGTGGCCGTCGGGGGGCTGCGGCCCGCCGTAGCCGGTGGTCCCGAAGTCGTTGGGCCCGGGCCGGTAATCGCTGTCGGCGTCGGGGCTCAGTTCCGTGACGTCAGCGGGGATCCCGTAGAGCGTCCAATGGGTGAAGCCCCAGGGGAGCGGTGCGTCGGGGTCGTGACAGATCACGGCGAGCTCGACCGCCTCGTCGGGCACCCCGTCGATCAACAGGGCCGGAGCCTCGTTCTCGACGTCGTTGGCGTGACGGTCCTCGAGCGGACCGCCAGGCGTGAATTCCCGGCTGCTGATCGCCAGGTCCTGGATGTTCAATCCCACGGGTCTTGTCCTCCTCGGTGATGGCGGTCATTCGACCGTAGGCGGCCAGGGCGCGCACTGCGCGGGATCGAACCGGTCGTTCGTCACCCCCGGTCCGCGCGTCGGGTGGGCGTATGCTCGGTCCATGGGCGAGCAGCAGGACGCGCGCACGGACCGATCGGCCCGTCGGGTCGCGATGTGGCTGTCCGTCGGGCTCGTCGCCTGGAGCCTGATCGCCAATCTGATCATCGGTGACCGCCTCTACACGATGCGCAATCTGGCCTGGTGCGTGGTGCTGTACCTCGGTGCCACCCGCAACGGTGTCGATCGGGACGCGCTCGGGCTCGGTGTGGACCGGTGGCGCTCCGGCGGGATCCACGGCGGCCTGGCCGCGGCGGTGGTCGCGGCCGTGCTGTTGATCGGCGTGGCGCTGCAGGACCGGGTTCCGGGCGTGGCGGCGCTGCTCGCCGACGAGCGGGCACACCTGTCGGGTCCGGCATTGTGGTCGGCCGTGCTCGTCCGCATCCCGCTCGGCACGGCCCTGTTCGAGGAGCTCGCCTTCCGTGGGGTCCTGCTGGCCGTGTGGTGGCGCGCGGTCGGCCCCGGTCGGGCCGTGGTGTGGTCGAGCGTGGTCTTCGGGCTGTGGCACGTCGCCCCGACGATGGTGGCCCTGCAGCTCAACGACGTGGTCGTGACGGAGGTGGCGGGCCTGGCCGCGATCGGTGGCAGCGTGGGCGTCACGGCCATCGCCGGGGTCGGGTTCGCCTGGCTGCGGATCCGTTCCGGGAGTCTGCTGGCCCCCGTCCTGGCGCACGCGGCGATCAATGCCCTGGCGCTGCTCGCTGCCGCGGGGGCGTGAGCCGGCCGAACCGGTGTCGATCAGCGCTCGTCGCGCACGAAGGGTTGTCCCAGGGCCGCCGGTGCACCCAGCCGCCGCCTGGTGTCGGTCGCCGACAGCACCATCAGGACCACGATGGTGAGCAGGTAGGGGAGCATCGCGAGGAACTCGGCCGGGATCGCCGTGATCCCCGCCGCCTGCAGGGCGAAGTTCGCGCGCAGGGCCGCACCGAACAGATAGGCACCGGCCAGTGCCCGCAGCGGCCGCCAGGAGGCGAACACCACCAGCGCGATCGCGATCCAGCCGATCCCGCCGGTGGTGCCGGCCTGGGCCCAGGCCGGCACCCGGGCCAGGATGACATACGCCCCGCCGGCACCCGCGAACCCGCCACCGACGATGACATGGGCGTAGCGCATCGCGGCGACCCGGATCCCGACCGCGTCGGCGGTGGCCGGCGACTCGCCGACCGCACGCAGCGCCAGCCCGGTGCGGGTGCGCGTCAGATACAGCGCGCTCAGCGCGATGACGATCCACGTGCCGTAGACGACGACGTCCTGGGTGAACAGCACACGGCCGAGGATCGGTACGTCGCTCAGGCCGATGATCGCGGCCCGGGGGAGTCGTGCCCCCAACGGCCGACCCTCGATCGACTGCCCGAGGAATGTCGCGATCCCGGTCCCGAAGATCACCAGCGCGAGTCCGGACACGATCTGGTTCGCCCGCATCGTGATCGACAGGAACGCGTGGATGGCGGTGAAGGCGGCACCGGCCAGGCTGCCGGCGACGAGGCCGACCAGCGGACGTCCGGAGGCGTCCGCGGCCAAGAAGGCGGTCACGGCCCCGACCAGCATGATCCCCTCGATACCGAGGTTGAGGACCCCGGCACGCTCGCTGAGCAGGGCACCGAGTGCCGCCAGTGCCAGCGGCGTACCCGCCGCCACCGCGGCCGCCAGGGTGAGGACCACGACGCCGTCGGTCATGACGGTGCCTCGGATCGGGCCGGCGACACGGGCTCGGACGCTGCCGCGTCCCCGGTGTCATCGGCACCGTCGTCGCGCGGCGGCTGCCCGTCGGGGCCGGCCGTGGGATCCGTCCCGACCACGTCGTCGGGATCGCGGCGGCGGATCCGGTAGCGGACAAACAACTCGCCGGCGAGCGCGAACAACAGGATCGCCCCGGTCAGGATGATGGAGATGGCGACCGGTACGCGGGCACCCGGCAGGGTCTGCAGCGCCGGGCCGGCGTTGAGGATGCCGCCCAGCAGCAACCCGACGGGGATGACCGCCAACGGGTTGTAGCGGGCCAGGGCCGCCACGATGATGCCGTTGTAGCCGATGTTCAGGGCCAGACCGGTCGGGTCGAGCCGTCCCGCCCGGCCGGCGACCTCGGTGGCCCCGGCGACGCCGGCCAGGGCACCCGACACCAGCAGGATCGCGATGATCGCGTGCCGCGACGAGATCCCGGCGTAGCGGGCGGCGGCGGGCGCATCGCCGAACACCCGCCAGCGGTAGCCGACCCGGGTGCGGGTCACCAGCAGGTACAGCCCCACCGCCAGCAGCACGGCGACCACCAGTCCGAGGTTGACCCGGGTCGTGCCGAACGTGGGCAGACGGGCGACGTCCGGGAGGCGGGTGCCCTGCGGGAAGGTCGCCGAGCCCGGGTCGCGCCAGAAGGTGCGGGCCCCGAAGATCAGGTACTGCATCAAGAACAGGGCCACGTAGTTCAGCAGCAGCGAGGTGATGATCTCGCTGGTCCCGAGCCACGCCTTGGCCAGCGCCGGCACCGCGATCCACACGGCCCCACCGAGCGCCCCGGCCACCACGACCAGGGCGATCGCGACCGCGGTCGGCACGCCGTCCCCGAGCGCCAGGGCCACCCCGGAGGCGGCGATCGCTCCGACGTACAGCTGTCCCTCGCCGCCGATGTTGTAGAGCCGGAACCGGAAGGCGATGGCCGCGGCCAGCCCGGTGAGGATCAGCGGGGTCGCGCTGACCAGGCTGTCCGCGATCCCGTAGCCGGTGGTGTAGGACACCCGCAGCATCTCGCGGTAGACCGCCAGCGGGGCCAGGCCGATCAGCGCGAGGAACAGCGCACCGAAGGCGAGCGCGAGCGCCACGGAGACGACGGGGACGGCCAGCAGCACGCCGATCGTCGGTTCGGCCCGCTTCTCGAGTCGGAGTCGGCCGCGTCGTGTGCTCATGGCTGGCCACCCGCCGTCGTCGGGTCGGGCGTCGGGCCGGATGTCGGCCCGTGGTCGGTGGTCGTCTCGCCGGCCATCGCGAGGCCGAGTTCGGTGACCCCGGCGTCGGCCGCGTCGCGGCGCAGGACGATCCGTCCGCCGGAGAGGACCACGATGCGATCGGCCAGGGCACGCACCTCGTCGAGATCCTCGGAGATCAGCAGGATGGCGCAGCCGTCCGCCCGGCGGGCATCGAGCAGATCACGCACGAACTCGGTCGCACCGACGTCCAGGCCCCGGGTCGGTGCCGCGACCACGATGGCCCGGGTGCGTCCGTCCCGGACGTCGAGCTCGCGGGCGAGCAGCACCTTCTGGGCATTGCCGCCCGACATGCTGCCGACCGCGGCCGCGGGACCGGTGGTGCGCACGTCGAACCGTTCGATGGTCGCGGTGGCGTGCGCCACGCCGCCGCGCCGATCCAGCACGAAGGGCAGGCGGGAGGTCAGTTGCAGGTTCTCGGTGACCGACAGGCTCGGGGCCAGGCCCGTTCCCAGTCGGTCCTCGGGGACGTAGGCCAGTCCGGCGGCCCGGGCGCGGGCCGGCCCGACCCCGGTGATGTCGCGCTGCAGGATCCGGATCGTGCCGCCGTCGGGCCGTCGCAGGCCGGCGATCGTCTCGGCGAGTTCACGCTGGCCGTTGCCGGCCACACCGGCGACCCCGACGATCTCCCCGGCCCGGACGTCGAGGTCGATGGCCTCGAGCCGGCCGCGCCCGTCCACCGCCTGCAGGTCGAGTCCCTCGACGCGCAGCACGGGCCTGCCCGGTTCGGTGCGGGCATGGCGGGCCGACAGGTCCACGTCGCGACCGACCATGGCCTGGGCGAGGGCCTCGGTGCTGGTGTCGGCGGTGCGCACCGCGGCGACCACGGCACCGTCGCGCATCACGGTCACCTGGTCCGACACGGCCATGACCTCACGCAGCTTGTGGCTGATGAACACCACGGCCTTGCCGTCCGCGGCCATGGCCCGCATCGTCGCGAACAGGGCATCCGCCTCCTGCGGGGTGAGCACGGCGGTGGGTTCGTCGAGCAGGAGGACCTCGGCACCGCGGTAGAGCACCTTGACGATCTCGACGCGCTGACGTTCACCGACCGACAGTTCGCTGATCCGGGCGTCGGGGTCGACCGGGAGGCCATAGCGCTCACCGAGTTCCCGGACCTGGCCGCGGACCCGGGCCGGGGACCACCGCCAGGGCAGCCGCTTGTCGCCGAGTGCCACGTTCTCCGTGACCGTGAAGCGGTCCACCAGCCGGAAGTGCTGGTGGACCATGCCGATCCCGCGCTCGAGGCCGTCACGGGGCGTCTTCAGCTCGACGGTGCTGCCGTCCATGCGCAGCTCGCCGCCATCCGGCCGGTACAGGCCGATGAGGATCGAGGCCAGCGTCGACTTGCCGGCGCCGTTCTCGCCCAGCAGGGCGTGGACCTCGCCCCGACGCAGGGCGAGGTCCACGCGCGCGTTGGCGATGACGCCGGGGAACACCTTGGTGACCCCGACCGCCTCGAGCGCCGGTGCGGTGACCGTCCGGGGAACCGTCACTACTCGATCTGCCCGATCACGCCCTCGACGAACCAGTCGAAGCTGAGCAGCGCCCCGAGGTCCATCTGTTCACCCTCGGCGACGCGCTCGTCACCGTCCTGGTCGGTGATCGGGCCGGTGAACGGCGCGAACGAACCGTCGAGGATCTGGTCACGACGTTCCTCGATGGCGCTGATCGTGTCGGCGTCGACCGACTCGCCGAACGGACCGATGTCGAAGATGCCGTCGGCCATGTCGCCGTAGTACTCACGCGAGGACCAGGTGCCGTCCATCACGGCTTCCGCGGTCGAGATGTAGTACGGGCCCCAGTCCCACACGCTGGCGGTCAGCCAGGCGGTGGGGGCGAACTCCTCCATGTCGGAGTGGTAGCCGGTCCACTTGGCCCCGGCGGCCTCGGCGGCCTGACCCGGCGCGGGCGAGTCCTGGTGCATGCCGATCACGTCGATGCCGGCGTCGATCAGGCTCTCGGCCGCCTGGCCCTCGACCTCCGGGTCGTACCACGTGGAGGTCCACACGACCTGCACGGTGGCGTCCGGGTTCACCGACTGGGCGCCGAGGGTGTAGGCGTTGATGCCGCGGACGACCTCCGGGATCGGGAACGCGGCGACGTAGCCGATCTGGTTCGTCTCGGTCGCGGCACCGGCGGCCATGCCCTCGAGGTATCGGGTCTCCTCGACCGCGCCGAAGTAGGTGCCCAGGTTCTCGGTGGTCTGGTAGCCGGTGGCGTGCTCGAACACGACGTCCGGGTACTGCTCGCTCACCGCGACCATCTGATCGCCGTAGCCGAAGCTGGTACCGAAGATCAGGTCGTTGCCCTGACGGGCGAGGTCCTCGAAGACCCGCTCGCTCTCCGCGCCCTCGGGCACGTTCTCGAGGAAGGTCGTCTCGACACGGTCACCGAGCGCCTCCTCGAGGTCCTGGCGGCCGACGTCGTGGCGGAAGGTCCAGCCGGCGTCACCGACGGGACCGACGTAGACGAAGGCGACGCGCAGGACGTCGTCGTCGTCGGCGGCGTCGCCGTCCCCGTCCCCGTCCTCGTCGGCTCCGTCCTCGTCCTCGTCGGTCGCCTCGTCGGTGGTGTCATCGGCCGTGTCGTCGACCGGAGCCGCCGGATCCTCACCGCCGCAGGCGGCGGCGATCAGCGCGGCGACCACCAGGGGCAGCACACTACGTCGGAGCTTCATTCCACGATCCTGTGTTCTCCGGATACACGCACGATCCGGTGGGCATGGCGGCAGCGACGGATGCCGCTGTCGAGAAGGAGCGGGGCGTGCAGGACGACGCCCGGGAGCGGACCCAACCAACAGGCGATGTCGGTGCGGTCACTGGCAGGTTGCCGGCAGGTTGCGTCGCGCGGCTCGGCGGACGCTGGTCGTGGTCGGGTTCAGTACAGGAACATGGGCTTGCCGGCGACCTGACGGACCTTGGGACGATAGGCCTCGCGGTCGTAGAGCGCATCGACGTCGACGCGGCGGGCCCCCTCACCGGTGACGCTGACCGGCACGTTGGTGTAGGTGCCGCTGCGCAGCGCGACCATGCGTCCACGCTCGCCCTCGACGGCGAGGTCGGCGGCCATGACCGCGAAGTTGGTCGCCACCATCAGGTCCAGGGAGTCCGGCCGCCCGGAGCGCATCAGGTAGCCGAGCTGCTGGCTGATGATGTCCTGGCCGGTCAGCTCCTTGATCAGCGCGCCGGTCGTCTCACCGATGCCACCGAGCTTGCGGTGGCCGAAGGCGTCCGCCTGTCCACGGAGGTGGATGTCGCCGTCGATGTGGGTCGCGCCCTCGGACACCGTGACCATGGCGTAGTGCGACGGGCTGCGACGCTTGTCCTCCATCAGCAGCGCCGCGAGCCGCTCCGGATCGAAGGGGACCTCGGAGATGACCGCGCGGTCGACGGACGCGAGATAGGCGCTGATCAGACAGGTCTCGCCCGAGTAGCGGCCGAACAGTTCGATGACCGCGATGCGCTCGTGCGACCCGGTCGAGGTGCGCAGCTGGTGGATGAACTGCACGCTGCGGGTCACCGCGGTGGAGAAGCCGATGCAGTAGTCGGTGCCGTGGACGTCGTTGTCCATCGTCTTGGGGA